>CAVIBA010000036.1:0-3318 GCA_963640785.1 Bulleidia sp. | reverse complement strand
CAAAGTTAGCTCCACGTGTCCACGGTAAACACTATTCAGGAGGATATAATGAACAATTTCAAAACAAAAGACGTAGGCGCGGCTCTACGCAAGAACAGCTATCCGTTGAGCGGCATTATCGCCGGGCTGTCAAAGAACGGCAGGCACGCGGCGCTGGCTTATTTCATCATGGCCCGCAACGATGACGAACGCAACCGCGTTTTCAACGATTTCGACGACCGTCTGATGGTCTATCCCTTTGACGCGTCCCGCGTGAGCGATCCGTCCAAGGTGATATATACGCCCATGCGCAAGTCCGGCAAGCGCATAGTTGTGGCGAGCGGCCGCCACGGCGACGACATCTCGGCCGCCATGGAGGCTGGCGGCTGTTTCGAGGGCGCGGCGAACAAGGTCAGCTTTGCCGAGGACGTCAACTTCACGCCCCGTCTCAGCGCGCTGCTTGACACCGAGGAGACGTTTGGCTACAAGCTGAGCATCGCCCGCGCCTCCGATGCCGGCGGCAACGGCTGCGACCACGTTACATACAGCTACGCCCCGACGGCGGGCGTCGGCCACCTCATAACCGCCCTCAACGGCGACGCCGCCTTCGTAGGTGACCCCCAGCGCGTGACGGTGCTCAACAGCATCGACTCGTTCGCAAACAAAATCTGGGAGAACCTTGACTCCGACAACCGTGTGGCGCTCTATGTCCGCTACGTTTCGCTGGCTTCGGGGCGTGCGAGCGTGCGCGTGATAAACAGAAATCGGAAATAACGGCTCGCCTGCGCAATTTCAATGGCGTAATTGCGCTGGAGTGCTAAAACAAAAAACAAGGCGGTCGGCGCCATTGGCGCCGACCGCCCGCTTTTTATTGTTGTTTTTTCTGAAGCTGTTCCTTTTCGTATTGCAGCATGTAGAGCCCATAGTAGCGACCCTTCTGCGCGAGCAGCTCCTGATGGCTGCCCGACTCGATTATCTCGCCGTGCGACAGCATGATAATGCGGTCGGAATGCTGTATGGTCGAGAGTCGGTGCGCGACGATGAGCAGCGTGCCTATCTTCATCATGCGCTCGAGCGAGTCCTGGATCAGCACCTCGGTTTCGGTGTCGATGTTTGCGGTGGCCTCGTCAAGTATCATGACGGACGGCTTGTGCACTATTGTGCGTGCGAACGAAATCAGCTGGCGCTGACCGGCGGAGAAGTTGTTTCCGCGCTCGAGCACGACCTCGTCAAGTCCGTTCGGCAGCTTGTTTGTCAGCTTGTCGGCGTTGACGTAGCGGCAGGCCTCCATGACCTGCTCGTCGGTGACGTCGTCCTTGTCAAGCAGAATGTTGGAGCGGATGGTGCCCGAGAAGAGGAAGACGTCCTGTAACATCTGGCCGAAATGCGAGCGCAGGCTCGAAATTTTGATGTGGCGGATGTCGATGCCGTCGATGAGTATCTCGCCCTTCTGAATGTCGTAGTTGCGGCAGATGAGCGACAGGATTGTCGTCTTGCCCGAGCCGGTCGAGCCGACGAAGGCCACCGTCTCGCCTGCGCCGACCTTGAAGCTGACGTCGCGGAGCACCCACTCCTCGCCGACATAGGCGAACCACACATGGCGGAACTCGATTTCGCCGCGTATGTCGTTGACCTCGATGGCGTCGGGAGCGTCCTTGATCTCGGGATCCATGTCGAAGATAGTGAATATCTTCTCCGCCGACGCAAAGGCGGACTGCAGTCCGTTGAACTGCTCGGCGAGCGTCACGATGATGTCTCCGGAGATGGTTTGTCCCATGAAGCTGATGCCCTTGATATACCCGCGTCCGCCGAGGAACAGCAGGCACATGACCGAGCATATGTAAAGCATGTAGACCAGCGGGCGGAAGATACCGAAGACGAATATCTCCTTCTGCTTTGCGCGGCCGAGCTCACGGTTTTTCTGGTTGAATTCGTCGCGCTTGCGCTCCTCGCGGTTGAAAATCTGGATTATCTTCATGCCCGAGAGGTTCTCGGAGAGGAAGGTGTTGATGTCGGTGGTGCGATCCTTGACTATGCGGTAGGCGCGGCGCGAGAATTTGCGGAATATCATAGTGAACAGTACGATGAAGGGAACAAAGCACAGCACCATAAGCGTCAGCATGTAGTTGAGCAGCAGCATGGCGACCAGCACGCCGGTGATTACAAAGCAGTTTTTGATGAGGTTGACCAATATGTTGGTGAACATGCGGGAGATGGCGCCGGTGTCGTTTGTGACGCGCGTCACCAGCTTGCCAACGGGGATGTGGTTGAGCTGATTGTGCGACAGGCTCTCAATGTGCGTGAACAGATCCTCGCGGATAGCCGACAGTATCTTCTGACCTGTTCTCTGAAGTATGAGCGCCTGGAAGTAGGAGCACACCATGGACACGACGAGAATGACGCAGTAGGTGGCGACGTAGACCCACAGTGTTGAGAGCGGAAAGTCGTCCTTGATAAGCTCCTCAATCTCGCCGATGATGAGTGGCGAGACTATGTCGTAGGCGATGGAGAAAAGCATGATGACAAGCACCAGCAGAAAGCTGCGCCAGTGCGGGCGGGCGTACCGCAGAAGTCTCCGGACTATCTCGGAGTCCTTCATGTGGCGGTCGAAGCCCATGGCCTTCTGTCTGTCCTTTATCGAGAAGAAGGCGACGAGGAACACGGCGGAGAACATGCCCACCAGCGCTCCCGTAAAAAGTAATGGAAAGAACTCAGGCATTTTCACTGACCCTCCGTTCGTTGGAGTCGTGGCTGTCCTCGGCGTCGTCGAGGCGCTGAAGCTCAACCATAGTGCGGTATTCGGGACAGCTCTCGTAAAGCTCGGCGTGTCGGCCGACAGCGAGAATGCGGCCGTTGTCCATGAGCACGATTTCATCCATGTGCTCGACCGTGGTTATGCGGTGAGCTATGAGAATGGTGGTCTTGCCCTGGCGTATGCGGCGCAGGTTGTCGAGAATGATCTTTTCGGTCTTGACGTCGACGGCGGAGACCGAGTCGTCCAGAATGAGGATGGGCGCGTCCTTCATGAGCGCGCGCGCGATGGATATGCGCTGCTTCTGACCGCCGGACACCGTGACGCCGCGCTCGCCGAGCACAGTCGAGTAGTCGGCGGTGAAGTCCATGATGTTGTCGTGGATGTCCGCCATTTTTGCGGCATTGACGACGCCGTCGTGAGTGACGTTGTCGGAGGCGAAGGCGATGTTGTTTTCAATGGTGTCGCTGAACAGGAAATTGTCCTGCGGGACGTAGGCTGCGCTGGCGCGCACCCGGCGGATGGGGATGCTGTTGACATCGTGACCGTCGAGAAAGAGCGTACCGTCGGGCACGTTGTAGGTGCGC
>CAVIBA010000035.1:0-15046 GCA_963640785.1 Bulleidia sp. | reverse complement strand
AGACGAAAGCGCCGTTTTTACTTTCGCGGCAGAGCCGCTTATCTGTGATACAATTTTTTCGTCTGGTACACAGGCTCGCAGGTGAGGTTGATTCCCAGCTTTTTGAAGACGCCGGAGTCCACGCCCGACAGAATGACCGTTGAATGCGCCTCGGCTCCGCGCAGCTTTTCAAGCTGCTCCATTGCGAGCGCGGCGGTGGGGTCGGTGACGGCGCAGATGGACAGCGCGATGAGCACCTCGTCCATGTGCAGACGCGGGTTGTGGTTGCCCATGTTTTGGATTTTGAGCTTCTGTATGGGTTCGATGATGTTGGGAGAGATGAGGTGGATTTTGTCGTTGATGCCGCCGAGCACCTTGAGGGCGTTGAGCAGCGCTGCCGACGACGCGCCGAGCAGGGAAGAGGTCTTGCCCGTGACCATGCGTCCGTCCGGCAGCTCGATGGCGACAGCCGGGCCCTCTGTGCGCTTTGAGGTGGCCAGCGCGGCGGCGACCGAGTGACGGATGTCCGGTCCGATGCCGAGCGAGTTCATGAGCATCTCCTGCTTGTACACCTCGGCCGCCTCGGCCAGACTCTGGCGCTGGTTGCAGCAGGTGTCGTAGTAGCGGCGGACTATCTCCTGCTTGGACGCCTCGCGGCAGACCTCGTCGTCGATTATGGCGTAGCCGGCCATATTGACGCCCATGTCCGTCGGGCTCTTGTAGGGGCAGGAGTTGTATATTTTGTTGAGCATTGCCCGCAGAACGGGGAATATCTCAATGTCACGGTTGTAGTTGACGGTCGTCTCGCTGTACGCCTCGAGATGGAAGGGGTCGATCATGTTGATGTCGTCGAGGTCGGCGGTTGCGGCCTCATAGGCGAGGTTGACGGGGTGCTTGAGCGGCAGATTCCAGATGGGGAAGGTCTCAAACTTGGCGTATCCCGCCGCGACACCGTGCTTCTGCTCGTGATACAACTGCGAGAGGCAGGTTGCCATCTTGCCGCTTCCGGGGCCGGGCGCCGTGACGACGACCAGCGAGCGAGAGGTCTCTATATAATCGTTTTTGCCGTAGCCTTCGTCGCTTACGATGAGAGGGATGTTGTAGGGGTAGTCCTGAATGGGGTAGTGGCGGTAGACGCTGATGCCCAGCGCCTTGAGCTTTTTCTCAAACTGCTCGGCGTGATGCTGTGCGCGATAGTGCGTCAGCACGACGCTGCCGACGTAGAGTCCGATGCCGCGGAAGGCGTCGATGAGGCGGAGCACGTCGAGGTCGTATGTGATGCCGAGGTCGCCGCGGCGCTTGTTTTTCTCAATGTCGTCCGCGCTTATGGCGATGACAATTTCAGCCGAGTCGCGCAGCTCGAGCAGCATACGAACCTTGCTGTCAGGCGCGAAGCCGGGGAGCACGCGGGAGGCGTGATAGTCGTCAAACAGCTTGCCGCCGAATTCAAGGTACAGCTTGCCGCCGAAATGGTCGATGCGCTCACGGATTTTCTCGGACTGCAATTTTATATACAGGTCGTTGTCAAAGCCGATTTTGTTCATAAAAGGTAAACCTACTCTCTCTCGTTACAAAAAGTCTTATCAGAGCATTCAAGGCTTCACCGCACAATTCCAAAGGTGCAATTGCACAGTGACACCATAAAAACGGGCCCCGTCGGGACCCGCTTTCTGTGCCCTATTAAGTATATCACTTTTGCGCCGTTTTTGCAACAGGCTTTGACAATTTTTTTAAGGCTTCACCGCGTAATTCCGATGGTGCAATTGCGCGGTGAAGCCTTAGTTCACCTGTCAAGTCCGAGACTGCGCACAAGGTTTGCTATGCGCGAGGTGCACGCCCGGCATTCGTCCTCGCTCTCCGCCTCGACCATGACGCGAACCACCGGCTCCGTGCCGCTCTCGCGCAGCAGTATGCGGCCGCCCTCTCCGAGCTCTGCGGCGACCTCGTCGACCGCGGCGCGTATGCGCGCGTCGCCGGTCACCTTCTTTTTGTCGACGACGCGGATGTTTTCCGTCACCTGCGGGAATATCAAGACGGGCGCGGCCAGCTTGCCGAGCGTCGTCTTCTTTTTGACGACGGTCTCCATGAGCTTGATGGAGGTCAGTATGCCGTCGCCGGTCGTGGCGTATTTGCTGAGAATGACGTGCCCCGACTGCTCGCCGCCGACGATGTGGCCGTTCTGCGTCATGTTCTCGTAGACGTATTTGTCGCCGACCGTCGTCTGCTCGTACTCGATGCCCGCTTCGCGCAGCGCGCGGTACAGCCCCATGTTTGACATGACGGTCGTCACGACCTTATTGTTCGGCAGACGACCCTCGTCGTGCAACGCCTTGCCGAAAATGTAGATGATGTGGTCGCCGTTGACCTCGTTTCCGTGCTCGTCAACAGCGATGCAGCGGTCGGCATCGCCGTCGTAGGCGAAGCCGGCGTCAAGGCCGTTCTCGACGACGAAGCGGCGCAGTCCGTCGATGTGGGTGGAGCCCGCCTCGCGGTTGATGTTGAGGCCGTCCGGCTCGGCGTTTATGACGTAGGTTTTGGCGCCCAGCGCCTCAAAAACGCTGCGCGCTATCATCCACGCGCTGCCGTTGGCGCAGTCGAGGCCTATGCGGTAGTCCTTGAACGACTCGGAGGCCAGCGAAATAAGGTAGCCGATATAGCGGTTGCGCCCGGCGGCGTAGTCGATGCTGCGGCCGATGGCGTCGCGGTGGGCGAGCGGGAGGTCGTCGCCGTCGATGCCGAGCGCGCGCAGGTCGCCGTCTATGTACAGCTCGATTTTGCGCAGCGTTTCGTCGTCCATTTTGACGCCGCCGCAGTCGACCAGCTTTATTCCGTTGTCGTAGTAGGGGTTGTGCGACGCCGAAATCATGACGCCGCAGTCAAAGCGCTCGGTGCGCGCGACGTAGGATACGCTGGGCGTCGTCGTGACGTGGAGCAGGTAGGCGTCAGCACCTGACGCCGCGATGCCCGCGGCGATAGCGTACTCGAACATATAGCTCGAGCGGCGGGTGTCCTTGCCGATGACGATGCGCGCGGGGCGGTTGTTGAGCTTGGTGTAGTACCAGCCGATAAAACGCCCTATTTTCCATGCGTGGTTTACCGTCAGTACAACGTTTGATTCTCCTCTGAAGCCGTCAGTTCCAAAGTATTTTCCCATTTCAGTCTCCTTAGTAGTTGATATTGATTATTACGATTTCGGGCGGGTTGTTTATGCGCGGGACGCCGCACTCCTTGCGCAGGCCGCGGCTGACCACGAGATACTGCCCGCCCCGCTCGTGTACGCCCGAGGTGTAGCGGGGGAACAGCCCCTGACCGGGGGCGAGAAGTCCGCGTCCGAAGGCGCGCCACTGCCCGCCGTGGGCGTGACCCGCGACGGTGAGAAATATGTTGTGGCCGAGAATATGCCGCTCCCAATACTCGGGGTGGTGGCAGAGCAGTATCTTCCGGCCGCCGAGTGCGGCGAAGCGGCTGAGCCACGTGAGGTCGGGCGGGTTGCTCTTGTGAAACAGACCGTGCGCCCCGCCGGTCGAGAGCCCGCCGAGCGTCAGCTCACCGAGGCAGACATAGCTGTCGTCGAGCAGCAGCGCGCCGGTCTCGGCAATGCGGCGGCGATTTTCCTCCGACACCGACACCTCGTGGTTGCCGACCGAGCAATACGTCGGCGCAATCGCGGCGGCCTCGCGCAGAAACGACAGCCCTATGTCGTTGTCAGCCGCCTCGGTGAGGTAGCGCCCGGTCAGCTCGCCGCCGGGGACGGTTTCGGAGCAAAGCGCGCCGAGCGTGTCGCCGGGGGCGAATATGACGTCGGGTCGGGCGGATTTGATCAGCTCTATGACGTCGTCATATGACGAATTGTGCAGATCGGAGGCCACAGCGGCGCGCAGCGCGCGCGGGCCGGAGCCGACGGTATATTCTGTGAGTACGGTTTTTGATTTCATTTTCTCTTCCTTGGTAAGATACTCCTTATTATAACATACATTGTGCGAATTGTCAACAGTAAGTCGCCGATTTGTTAGAATAGTTGCGCCAATTATCCGAGCGCGATGTCGAGCAGCATCATAGTCGCGAACCCGGCGACGATGCCCATGGTAGCGAGGTAGGGGTTATCCGCCTGGTTGCGCTGGCACTCCGGAATCAGTTCGTGAACGGCCACAAGCACCATCGCGCCCGCGGCGAACGACAGCGCGTAGGGCAGCAGCGCGCCGATGTACACCACGCTCGCAGCGCCTATGACGCCCGCTATCGGCTCGACCATGCCCGAGCTTTGCCCGACGAGAAAGCTGTGCCAGCGCGAATATCCCTCGCGCCGAAGCGGTAGCGAGACGGCCGCGCCCTCGGGGAAGTTTTGCAGTCCGACGCCGACCGCGACGGTGACGGCCCCGGCGAGCGCCCCGGGTGTCGTTCCGCCGGAGTGCAGCGCGCCGAACGCAACGCCGACGGCGAGTCCCTCGGGAATGTTGTGAAGCGTTATCGACAGCACCAGCATTATCACGCGGTTGAGGCTGCGCCGCTCGCCTGCCGCGTCGACGCGGCGGCGTGCGAAGGTGACGATTTTGTCCGAGCCCCACATGAACATCGCGCCGACGACAAATCCCGAGGTGACGACAAGCCACGCGGGTGAGTCGAGCTCGGCCTGCGCTCCCTCCACCGCCGGCTGAAGCAGCGACCAGAACGACGCCGCGATCATCACCCCGGCCGAAAAGCCGAGCATGAGGTTCATCAGCCGCTTGCCGGGGTTGTGGAAGATTATCACAGTGGCCGCGCCGAGCGCCGTGACAAACCACGTCCCGAGCGTGGCCACGAGAGCCATAAATACAGTGTGTTCCATGATCTATACCCATTCGTAAGTTTTAAGCCGAGCGCAGCGGCGCTTGGCCCTACGTTCAGTATATGTTGGCTCGTGGTGAGGCGTGTCGAATGGCGCGACGGATAAAAAAGCACTGCAACCGGGGTTGCAGTGCTTGGAAAAACTGTTTGCGGGGCACGCTTATTCGCACAGCTCGGCGATGCGGCGCGCGCGCTTTGCGGCCTCGACGAAAAACTCCTCGGGAGAGTATTTCGCCGCATAGTCGGGACGGTCGTACTTGCAGACCTCGAGCGTGAGCGTGCCAGTGAAGCCGGAGGCCTTGATGAGCTCGGCAAAGTGGTTGTAGTCCATCTTGCCGTCGAAAGGGAGCAGATGCAGATCGTCGCCGTCCGGCTCCTCAAACGTGCCGTTGACGATGCCGAGGTTGTCGTGTATGTGTGTGTACATCAGGCGGTTGCCGAACAGCTTCATGTACTCGATGTTGGGCGTGAAGCACAGCTCGTGACCGCAGTCCCAGCAGAAGCCGACGTTCGGAACCTTGCGGTAAAGCTCCATCACGAACGCGAGGTTTGCCAGCTTGCGCTGGTTCTCAAACGCGACGTTGACGCCGTACTTCACGGCCGTATCGACAAGCTTATCCCAGCGCGCGTGGCCGACGTCGTTGACGCAGGGCGCGTCATTGCGGCTGCTCAGATGCACGACCATGACCGGAACCTTAAGCTCGGCGCACGTGCGGGTGCAGTCGATGAGCTGGTTCAGCATGACGCCGCCGCACTCGTCGGGGGACCAGATGTCGTTTATGCCATTGAATGGGGCGTGAATGCTCTCGTAGTCGAGGCCGGTCGCGGCGAACGTTTCGGCAAAGCTGCGTGCGCGCTCCGCGCTGGAGTAGCCGGTGAAGACGCCCTCAAAACCGAGCCCTCGGATCATCGCGGCGGATTCCTTGTCCTCCATACCCTTGACGGGGCGGTATATTATTCCGATTCTTCTCATTTTATCACCTTTCTCACCTTTGTTGATATGTTTTTTCGTCTAATTATACCACCCCGTCGCCGGAAAATCAAGCCTGAAGCGCCGAAATTGCCGCCGATATTTGCGCGGCAAGCGCTGTCACCGTGCTGTCTGACGAGGTCGCGAGCCCCAACGCGACAAGCAGCGCCGTGATTTTGTCGCTGTCAGAGCGGCACTGTCGCCACACGTCGAGCGAATAGCTGAGCTTTATCGGCACGCCGACCGGAGCCGGGACGTATTTGTTGTCCTCGCGCGTCACGAGCTGCTCGGTACCGCCGGGGCAGACGCGGAAGGTGTCGGGCAGCGAGATGTCGCTCTCCTGCGGCGATGAGAGAATGTAGAACACCTCGGTTCCGTTGAGCGCCCGGGACAGTCGCAGAACGCCGCCGCTGACGACGCCGATGCTCTCGCCTTGCGCCTCGTATTCGGACAGCACGGCCGATTGTGACGTCGCACCCTTTAGCGTGAAGAAGTCGCCCGTCTGCCCCGTGACAATCTGCACGCCGACTCGGCGGATGAGCTTGCCCGACTCGAGGTCGAGCGTGTCCGCAGTGCCGTCGGGCATACGGCGCAGCGTGACCGGCTCGTCAAAATACATGCCGCCGTCGACGACCTCGCCGTCGGTGTCGAGGCAGCGTATGCCCGCGACGCTTGCGTGCGAGATGCCGGGGTGGTGGTAGGATGTGCCGTATATCAGCGCCAGCTCGTCG
This sequence comes from Bulleidia sp., assembly GCA_963640785.1. Lineage (GTDB taxonomy): Bacteria > Bacillota > Clostridia > Oscillospirales > CAG-272 > UMGS1002. Next base: position 8,542 of record CAVIBA010000035.1, on the reverse strand, counting down.
GTTGTCTTGCCTGACAGCCCGACGGTGTCGAGACGCCCGAGCTGAACGTTGCGCAGGTAAAACTTCTCGGGAGTGACGGTCAGCGTGACCTTTACCGTCGCGCCCTCCTGCGGGTCGCCGTCCGGGGTGTAGGTTATGCCCATTATGCCGGGGAGCACAGGGCGTCCCTGAAAACGCCACGCGCCGGAGACGTACCTCAGCGTGTAGGTTCCGGACCTCACGCCCTCGATGCCGCCCGCGAAGGCGCATGCGTCGACGGACACCATCGCCATGCCCGAGTTTGACGACACCAGCACGCTGGCCTCGGCGTCGACGCTGAACGGGTTGACAACTGACGCCTTGACCACGCTGCCGACCAGAGTTCCGGTCGGATTGGCGGCGGCGGTCAGCGTGAGGCCGCACATCTCGGGGCTGATCTCAAGCGTCTGACCGCCGGGGTAGGCGAGCGTCCAGCCCGACTCGCCGCGCGTGAAGGTCAGAACGGTGGTTCCGGACTCGCGCGGGGACGCGACGGCCAGCAGACGCGCCGGATCCGTCATGCGGGCGTACGAATAGTAGCCGCCGGTAACGGTGCAGCTGGCTGTCACCTTGCGGCCGTCGTATATGGCAAGCGGCGCAGTCTGCTCGCTCGCGACCGACATGGTGGCGTTGAAATTCTGCCACTCGCCGGTCGTTTTGACAGCGGTGTCCACGCTGCGCTGCGTTCCGAGCTTGACATTCAGCGCCATGCCTTGGGGCGCTTTGATCTGCGCGGTGAAGAAGTAGGGCGTCATGGCCTTGATGGGCAGGGCGGCGCTGGATATGCCGGGGAAGGGCGTTGAGGTCTGGGCGGGGGTAGCGCCGTTGACGGATACGAGCAGCGTGAACTCCGGTGCGGTGTACACGCCCTCGAGCGGGACGAAATGCAGCGTCGTCATGCCCTTTGAGAGCGGCGTGATAACAAGAGAATTGCCGTTCGGCGAGATGGTGGCCACGGTCGGCGTCGAGCTTGTAACCTCGTAGCGCGCCAGTATGTCGGACTCGGGATAGGTGTAGGGCGTGCCGGCGCTCAGCGAGAGGTTGGTCGAGACGGTGCGCCCGGCGTTGCGTCCCGCGGCGGCGTCGAGCGTGACGGCGGCGGTGTAGTTCTCGCAGTCGAGGGAAGCGCCGTCGGTCGTCCACTCGGAGGAGTCGACGAAGTTGCCGTTCTCGAGCTGCTGGTAGATGGTCATACCGTCGGCGGTGTGCAGTTTGCCCGCGTAGAGCGCGACAGGAGTCGAGCCGCCTGCAACGGGCGACTCCGAGAGCAGCGTCTCGCGCGAGACGACGCTCTCGCCCGTCAGGCTGTTCGCCTCGCCGACGGTGAGGCCGGGGCAGTTGCCCGTCATGGGCGCGTAGCTTTTCGGGCGGCTCTCGGCGATGTCGGACACGTTGCCGATGGCGGTCATTATCTGCGAGAAGAGGTCGGGCGTGGGCTCAAGGGCGGGGTTGTCGGTCGGTGTGCTCGTGTTTATGACGCGCAGAATGCCCTCGGCGCTTATGAGCCTCTTTTCGTCGCGATAGCCGCTGACGACGTACTTGCAGGTTCCGCTGACGTTCATGACCTCGGCCGGAATGTAGAAATGCTGCCCGGTGTACAGCAGGCTGACGGGGTCGCCGGACGCGGGGTAAAAGCTGACAGTCACCGAAAGACCGTCCCACTCCTCGCTGAACTCGAGCTCGATGGGCTCTATGCCGTAGCTTCCGCGCGTCCCGGCGATGAATTTGCCGGGCGTTATTGCATAATTGTTGATTAAAAGCTTCATATGTTTACCTTTCATGAAAGTGCGCTTTTGTTATCCCGGCAACGATTATATCAGCGCCGCCCCGCCGACACCTGACGGATTTGTGTCAGTAAAAAGGTCGCGCCGCGCGATTTTGACGGTGCGTTGACGGTGCGCCCGCGCGGCGACGAACAAAAAGGCTCCGCACGGGGCGGAGCCTTTGAATATTGAGCTATTGAGTTTCCGAATTGTTCAACCGGTTTAAGGCATTACCGCGCAATGCCCGAGTGGCACACTTGCTTGCATCTTTTCCGTCATATTTCACAAAAATCCTTGGCTGTAGCGCCGCTACAGCCTGCGGCTTTTTGTTTCATCTGACGAAAAATCTGACTGCGCAATTGCACCATCGGAATTACGCGGTGAAGCCTTAAGTGTACGGTGCCGCAACCCGGCGAGCCTTGTAGAAGGCGCGGTCGGAGAAGACGTAGTCGGTGCGGACGTAGGTCTTGCCGCCGTCCGAGGTGCGGTAGACGCGCAGCGTGTCGGTGTCGTGCGCGGCGTAGACGTTGGTCGCGACGGCCTGGATGATGGTGCCGTCCTCATAGCTGTCGTGCGATTTGACGGCCGAGGCGGTGATGACCGACTCTCCGGGAACGCTGGTGGTCAGCGTGCCGGACGACTTTTTGAACGTCCACACCCCGCTTCCGGTTATCCACAGCGTGTCTGGATCGGAGGCCATGACCGAGAGGCTGTGGCCGCCCGAGATGCCGCTGTGGGTGCAGAGTGAGGTCACCTCGGTGAGCGTGGGATCTTTTGCCGTGCCGCCGATGCGGAAGGCGCACAGCGTGTTGTCGCCGAGCACCCACAGCACCTGATAGTCGTCGTCCCACAGCACGCCGTGCGCGCCGTAGACGGTCTTTGAAGCGTTGCGGATTGAGTTTTTGCCGAGCGACGCGGTGTAGAGGCGGACACAGCCCTTTTTATAATCGGTGTTTCCGCTGCAAACGACGGCCACGTTGCCGTTCGGCAGGTAGTCTATCGAGTGCGGGCCGTAGCCGGACGCAGTCGCCTCCCAAAGGCACTTGCCCGAGGGGTACTCCGCTACGCACATGTAGCCGGACGACGAGGTGATGCAGACGACGTAGGTTCCGTACAGCTCGCTGTAACGCAGAATCGCCTCGTCAATGCGGTTGCCGTAGGCCTTGGACACTGTGTAGCCGAGTGCCGCGGTGGGCTGCCACGTCCAGACGATGGCGTCCTTCGAGGTCGGATCGGCAGCGCCGAGGTCGACCATGACGAGCGAGGCGTTCTTCTGGTCGCACAGCGCGACCAGCTGACGGCCGTCAAGCGTAGCGTCGGGGGGATAGGTGACGGCGGCGGACTTGGGCGTCGGGTCGGACGCGATCTCAATCGCCGTGTCGCCGATCTTGCCTGCGGGTAGGTTCTTCTCGATGAAATTGACGAGCGCCTTCATAAGCGCCCCCGAGCCTCCGGTTATGTGGAGGTCGCCGTTATTGAAGAAGACGGCGTACTCGTCGTCGCCGAGCGAGATATTCTGACGCGAGGTCTGGCCGAGGATTATCTCGTGATCGCGGGCGTCCTTGCGGTCGTCATACGAGTCGAGCGTGTAGCCGGTCAGGGACGCGATGGCGTCGGTCAGCAGCTCGGCAGCGTACTTGTCGCGCCGCGTGACGGGGTAGGGCGTGACGATGGAGAACTCGCTTATGTCGACGCCGTTTATTGTCATGGACATGACGGGGTACTCCTCGGTGTGCGTGATCGACGTGTTGCCGGAGATCTCGAGTATCTTTGTGTCCTCCGGAATGTACTTCTCGATGAACTGTTTGACCGCTGCGTACGTCGCTGCAGGCGAGCCGCCGACGATGACGAGCTTCTCGCCGAAGAAGCGTATGACGTAGTCGCTGTCGCGCAGGCCGCGCAGGGCCTCCTGGCTCTCCTTGCGCGAGGTTTCACCGATAAGAATCTCGTATTCCGACTCCTCGACGCTGTCGCGATCGCCGGTGATGGTGACGCCGCAGGCCTTGAACGCCTGCTGAAGAGAGATGTAGGCGTTGAATTCGGGATCGGCCGGGCGCGAGGGCCAGATTATTTTGCGGTCGGTCGAGCCTTCGCAGAACAGCGTGACGTAGGGACCGTCGCGTGTTGTAGCCACGTTGCCGGAGGGGTCGGAGCTGTCGGGCGTGTCGGGGGATGTGCCGTTGTTGCAGGCCGCGAGTAGCACTGACATGAGCAGTGCAAGCAGCAGCGCAAGCGCGACAGACAGCGGCGTACGTAGGGGGTGGCGGGGATTCATATTTTGTGCCTCCGGTAATCATGGCGAAGTTTTTGCGTCCGACCTTTGACGTGTCAGACTTTTTTCGGAATGTCGGGTTTTTTGCGTCAGACTAAGTTTTTCTTCATAAAATCGAGCCAGTTGCCGCCCGCTATCCGCTCAACGGTCGAGGAGGGATAGCGGCGCTCGAGCAGCTCGATGATGTCGTCGTGGATGCTGTGCTCCATGGTGATGCCGCGGGGATATTTGTCGGACGTGCCATCAATATCGCAGCCGAAGCCGATGCAGCCGTCGCCAAGCAGCGAGAGGGCGTAGTCGGTCATGCGGAGGATGTCGTCGGTGTCGGAGTCGCCGTCCTCGCGCAGAAAGCCGCGGCAGAGGTTTAAAGCTCCGATCATTCCGCCACGCCGCCGCAGCTCAAGCGCCATTTCGTCGCTGAGGTTGCGGCTGTGGCGGCAGGCTCCGCGGAAGTTGGAGTGCGTCGCAACGAGCGGCGCGTCTGACAGCTCGCACAACTGGTAAAACCCGCGGTCGGACAGGTGCGAGACGTCAATCAGCATGCCGAGCTCAAGGCACTTTTTTGCCATTTCGATGCCGAGCGGCGTCAGCCCCGTGTCGGGGTCGGCGCGGTCGGAAGCGCCGAGGGCGTTATCCGACCAAGTCAGCCCGCAGGCGCGTGCGCCGAGCGAGTACATATGCTCGAGCACCTCGGTGCTGCCGAGCAGTCCTGTGCCGCCTTCGAGCGTCATGACTACGGCGTTTTTGCCCGACATAAGCGTCGCCTCGACCTCGCGCCCCGTCCGGCAGCCGACGATAAGGTCGGTCTGCTCGTGCAGTTGCTCCTCGTATAGCCGCGCGTAGCGCAGCATACGCGCGTGACTCTCCTCGGGCGTCTCGCGCGGCCAGCAGCAGAACATGGCCACAAACTGGCACTGAAGATGCCTGCGGCTCATGTTGTAGGGGTTTTTCAGCTTTTGCAGCCCGCGGTCGACCCGCTGGATGCTGTCGCAGTGCGAATCAATGACGAACATCACTTGTTTATCAGCTTCAAGAATCGGGTGAGCGTTGCTCCGGCCGAGCGCTTGAGACCGTTGAGGGAGGAGTTGAGCGAGGTCATGTCGCGGGTCTTGGCGATGGAGTAGAGGCTGGGCTCGATGCCTGTAATCTGGGCGGTGTAGTCAAAGTCGAAGGTCTTGGAGTTGAACACGAGGTCAAGCATAGCGACGTCGTCGGGCTGACGGCACAGCTTAGAGATCTTCATGACCTCATAGAACGCGTCATAAAGCGTGTCGGAGCCGTAGCGCGAATGGTAGCACAGCGCCTCGGTCAGCGCGGCGGTGCGTGAGGAGTCCTTTACCGTCGTGGGAATGGTGAGCGGGCAGTGATTGTTGCCGCTGACCCAGCAGTAATAGCCGTCCTGGTTCTCGGTGTAGGCGGGAATGGGCAGAATGCCGTAATTGCTGGACATGTTGACAAGTCTTGTCACGGCGCTGAGTGAGGTGGAGCGGAAAAGCGCACGGTCTTCCTCAAACACCTTGGAGGCTGCGGTCCAGACGTCGGAGGTCTGAAGCAGCTGGGGCAGAAGCACCTCGTCGGAGATGGCCATGCCCATGGTCTTGGAAATTACGTCGTAGATAGCCGAGTAGGAGGAGCTGTCGTCAATGACGAGCGTGGGCTGACCGTTGGTGTTGACAATGGTCTGCTTGCCGGCGCCGAGGAAGAAGTAGTAGGCGCAGGTCAGCTCGCCGACCATGCCGTATTTGTCGTCCTCGTCGCGGATGCCGTTGTTGTTGACGTCCTCGTACATGCCCGCCGTCATCTCCGTTATGCGGTCCATGGTCCACTTGCCGTTCGAGACCATTTCGTAGGGCGAACCGTACTTATCATAGAAGCCGAGGTTGCGGTAGAGGTTGTCATTGTAGACGCAGACGTAGGTGCGCAGCTCGTCGAGAATGGTGTAGTCGCCCTCGAGGAAGAACAGCTTTTCGCCGACGGCATATTCCTTCTGAATGCGCTGATCCCAGTAGCTCGCCGAGAGGTTGAGCTCGTCGAGCGAGTTGAGGTCGAGAAGGTAGCCCATGAGCGCGACGGAGAAGGAGTCGCGGCCGGACAGCATGGCGATGTCGCACACATAGTCGCCGGAGGCGATGGTGTTGGTCAGCGTATCCTTGGGCGAGTTGGGAATGTTGACTGCAACGTCAACGCCGTATCGGTCCTTCATGAGCAGCGCACGGTTGTAGAGCGCGTCGCTGACAGCCGAGCCGGATATGCCGTCGAAGGAGGTGTAGTAGAGATCGGAGGCGCCCATCTTGTTGGTTGTGGCGAGGATGTTGTAGGTGTAGCCTGAGTAGGTGTTGCCGATGGCCGGAACGTTGAGTTCCTGCTCGGTCGGCTCGGCGCTGGTGTCGGGGGTGTTTTCGGAGGTGTTGTCACCGGGGGTCTGCGGGGAGGGGGTGTCGCTGCCGCCCTGATGGTCCGGCGTCGTTGTGTCGGACGGATTCTCGGGATTGGTCGTGCAGGCCGCAAAAAGCGAGACGAGCATAAGCAGTGCGACAAGACAGGTGAGAATGCGTGTTGTGATTTTCATGCGTGGTGTCTCCTTTCCTGATATAATATTTATTTTTTGCTATTGGATTTCTTGATTTGTGATGCGGGTCAGCTCCTGACTATACGCATCTCGTAAACGACGCCGCCGGTCCATTTTTCGTTGTTGCAGCCGACATAGAACACGCCGTCGACAAGGCAGATGTTCTCGGGCTCGCCGCCGGGGATTGTCACGTCGACAATGGTGACGCGCTTGCCGCTCCAGTCGTAAATGACGACGACGTTTTTGTTGTACTGGATGAAGTAGATGAAATCGTTGTCACACTCCATGCCCTGTGTGGTGTAGCCGGTGGAGCTGACCGGGCACAGCTTCACGCGCTTGAACTCGGTGTCGAGAATAGCGAAGTTCTGCCCGTGGCTGAGCCCTATGACGTACTGCTGGCGCTCCTGACAATAGGAAATCGAAAAAATCTCAAAGCCTATTATCCTGGTATCCGTGACCGTCAGCGTCTCGGGGTCGACAAATGAGAGTTTGTTGCGGTTGGGCGCATTGTGCACGACGACGAGCAGACCCGTGTCGGGGTTGTAGCAGATGTCGTTGCTGTGGTCGAGCTGGAGCGATTCGCTGCGCGCGACCTCCTTCATGGTGGCGATGTCGTATTTGTATATGTAGCTGTGGTGGTTGTCGCTGGCGAAGGACTGGTTCTCCATGGCCATGTAGAGGTATTTGCCGTCCGTGCAGCCGCCCTGCATGATTTTGTAGCCGTCGACGTTGGCAATGTCGAACAGCTTGGTCTGCGTGGTGGTGTAGGAATCGGTTGAGTTTATAAGCTGTGTCATATCGAATTTTACGTTGGTTTGCATGTCGGTGAGCGTGAGGGGAAGGGAAAGCGAGGAAGAGGTCGCGTAGTCGTCGGTCAGGTAGTGCTCGATGAAGTATTCAACGCCCTGAAGCGTCAGCTTTTCGGTCTTGCCGCAGATTATCAGCTTTTTGCCCTCGACCTTGATGACAAAACTGCGATCCTCGAGCTCGTCGGAAAGGCTGCTTGTGACGTCGCGCGCACAGGTTCCGATGATTATTTCAGCCTTTGTCTGGTCGGCTGTCTCGCCGCGACGAATCCAGTCGGTCACGATGCCGACGTTGACGCCCGTCTTGCCCGAAATTGCCTGCCGCATTTTCACCGCGGCGCTCACGACGAGCTCTCCGGCCTCGTCCGGACGCAGAATGACGAAGTCGGTCTTGCCGTTCGCGACGATGTCGAGCGTTGTCGGCGCTTCGGTCTCGGGAGTTCCGGTCGTGGTCTCGAGCGTCGACTCGGCGGCGAGGGGCGTGGTGGTGTCCTTCGGCTCATCCTCGCTGCGTGCGCAGGAGACCAGCGTCGCCGCGAGCATTCCTGCGGCGAGTATGCGGATAAGTGATTTTTTGTTCATTACAATCTCCTTACTCGTTCTTCGGCTTGCCGCCGAGGTCGAAACGGTATATGCTCTGCGACTCGATGTCCGCCTCGGGTATCATGATGGGCGGGATGCCGAAGTTCGCGGTCAGTGTTGTGATGATGGCGCGGGCGTAGGGGAAGAGCGTTTTGTAGCTGTCGACGTGTATGCGCTCCTTTTCGGCGCCGGGGTCGAAGGTAAACACTCCGCGCAGCGACAGCCTGACGAAAAATGCGTCCTTTTTATCCTGATCGTAGACGTTTATAGTCATCTCACCTATGCAGGTGTTGTTCTGCGCGTATTTTACGTTGTAGTTATACTGATTTCCGAGCTTAATCTGCGTTCCGTTCGGCAGCTTGTTGGCGAACGAGAACTCGGATACCGTATATCCGCGCAATGTTATGGTGGCCGACATCTTCATGACTCCTTTCGTGCCATTTGTACAATTATTATTATAGCACATGCCCCGCGAAATAGCAATAGACTGTTGCGAAATAGACGCAAAAAGGGCGCTTCCACAGCGTGGAAG
>CAVIBA010000034.1:0-15706 GCA_963640785.1 Bulleidia sp. | reverse complement strand
CGCTTGTGACGTACTCAACGATTCCGGTACCGATTTTCATGTTGGCAAATAGTCGTTCAATGTCTATCGCGGACACGATCTCGGCGGCCGTGCTTGTGTTTGTACCGGTGTTGATACCTTCCGCATCCTCCATGTAGTCGGACAGAATGTTCTGCGACTCGATGGACTCCATGATACCTGTCGACAGTATAACGGGGATGAAGAATATCGCACGGAACACCGCACGTCCGGCCATCTTCTGGTTGAGAAGAACGGCCATAAAGAGTGAGAAAATGATAATTGCAGGGATGTCGAACGCCAGCTCCTTAAGACCGGAGAGCAGCGTGGTCACGAAGTCGGGATCCACGAACAGCGCCTGGCGATAGTTTTCGAACCCCACGGGGATGAGGTTGTAGCCTCCCCCCGCGAGAATCTCGATGCGATAAAAGCTGTATCTTATCGAGTCGAAAATGATGGGCAGATAAATGAGAAGAAATCCAACAGCGAAAGGAAGTATGAACAGCCATCCGGCACGTGCCTTCTTGGCGTCCAGGGAAACTCCGCGCTTGCGTTTCTTGGGTTTCGGCGCAGCTGTTTTCTGAAGCTTTGCTTCATTTGTCATTTTGCGGTCACCTCGCTTTCATCAGTTGTAGAACACAACATAGCCCGACTGGGGTATTGTGTACTTGATTCCGTCAATAACGACTGTAACATCGAAGAAGTTGTAGTTGAGAATGAAGGTCTTGTAGGCCAGGTATCTGCCGTTTGCATCGACGTCACCGAAGGTCACCTTGACGATGTTGCCGTCGTCGTTGGTGTACTTGGTGTACTCGTAATCGGGATTTGTAACCGCGGACTCGTCGGTGGTGTCGCCGGTAGTAGTACCGTCGCCGGTCGTATCATCATCGGTCTCGTCGCCGGTTATGGGAGTCGTGGGCTCGGGCTCGGGTTCGGGCTCGGGCTCAGTGACTTCCTCGATAACAACGTACTCCTTCGCGATCTCTGCGCTCTCGGCGTAGGTTGCGCTTACGGTTGCAAGGGCGGCCTCGACGTTAGCCTCGTTAGCCACAGCAACGGCAAGGGACTCGGTAGCGGCGGTCTTGAGCGCGTCGCTGATGCCCTCGAGCTTGTTGAGCGTCTCCATAGCGGCCTTTGCGGCACCGACTGCCTCATTTACTGCCGTGGACGCACCGACGACCTTGTTCTTCTCATCGAGAACCTTCTGCAGAGAGTTCTTAAGAGCAGTCTTGGCGGAGGTCAGCGAGTTGTTGGCTCTGGTTGCTGCGGTGGACGCGGTATTGTACTCTGCCTTGGCAGTGTTCATCAGCGTGCCGGCCTCGGTAGCGGCGGCCTTATCGGCTGCGGTTGCGGTGTCGAGCGCGGCCTTTGCGGTTGCCTCGGCGTATGCGGCCTGAGCGTCCTCGTAAGCCTTGAAAGCGGCGTCCTTAGCGGCGTCTGCCTCCTCGGCTGCGGTCTCGGCCTTCTTGACGTTCTCGAGTTTGGTCTTAACGTCCTCGGCGCGGGTCACGGAGCTTGCAACGGCCTTTTCGGCGTTTGCAACGAGGTCTGCAACCTTGGAGTCAACGCTGATGGCGATGGCTGCGGACGCATACTCGGCTGCCTTAGCGGTGAACTCTGCCGTAGCGACTGCGTTCTTCTCTGCACTGTCGGCGTACTCGGCGGCTGCTGCCTTGATGGCGTCGGTCGCGCTGGCGACGGTTGCGAGGAAGTCGGACGCGGTGCGCGACTCTGCGGCAAGCGTGTTGGCCTGCTTGGAGGCGTTGACAGCGTTGTTATACGCGGTGGTTGCTTCGGTGAGCGCGGTGTTCAGCTCCTTGGTGGCGTTGTCCATGGCGGTCTTGGCGTCACGGGTTGCCTTCTGAGCGGCGGTGTACTCGGTTTTTGCGGCGGTTTCGGCGGCAGCGGCAGCGTCGGACGCGGCCTTAGCGGCTGCGGTTGCTGCTTCGTCTGTGCCCTTGAAGGCCTCGTTGTAGGCGGCCTTAGCGGCGGTGGCGGCGTCCTTAGCGGCGTTGTAGGCGTTAAGGGCGGCTTCCTCTGCGGCGACGGCGGCCTCATAAGCGGCCTTGGTTGCGGGAACGTTTGCAAGAGCGGCCTCAATTGCTGCGATAGAGCCCTCGGTGGACTCAGCCGCGGCCTTTGCGGTCTCAAGCAGCGCCTCGATCTTGGCGGCATTGTTCTTTGTGACCTGACGTGCGGTCAGAATGTCCTTGACTGCCTGGTTTGCGGCGTTCTGCTCAGCCTTAGCGAGCGCGTCGGCCAGCTCCTTCTCGGCAGCGACGATGTCGGCGGCGATTTCGTCGTTATCGGGAACACGTTCGCCGATAAGGAACTCATGGCCGATAATCAGCTTATCCTGGACGTCAGAGAGCAGGGTGTTGAGCTCTTTGTAGAGCGAAACCAGCTCGCTGTACCAGATATCGTAGCGGACGGAGTAGTATTTGCTGAGGTAGGAGTCTTCCTTGAGCAGCGTGGTATTGTCATACGACAGCACGAAGGAGGGCGATGCACCGTTCTCAATGGTTCTCAGCTTTGCGTAGCCGATGTTACCTTCCATGTTCAGCGCTTTGCCTGCGAAGCGGATGTTGCCGTGCAGGACGATGCCGAGGAAAGGAACGGAGTTGGAGGACTTATTGAGGCGGCTGGAGTCGAGCGAGACATCAAGGATGTGATCGACGTACTTCCAGGTGTAAGCGTTACCGCCGGTGGTCATGACGTTGTCATAATTCTCGGCGAGGTAAGCCAGAGCCTCGATAGTGTACTCCTTGGAGTCCTCACGGTTGTAAGGATCATCCTCATCGAAGTCGGAGTTCAGATTAGAGCCCAGCGTGCTGACAGAAATGTTTCCGTAGCCGTATTTGAGGTAATTCTTAGTGAATTTCTCGTAGAAGTGCGAGAAATACGCGGGGGAAATCGCCATCTGGAAGTAGCTGACGAAGGTCTGATAGGTTGCGCTGTACTCACGGCGTGAGGTGTAGCGGTTATCTATCGTCTTGACCAGGTGCTTCTTGGCGCTCAGGCCGTCGAAGTAGCCGTAACTCTGCGCGTAGACGAAGTCGACGTCGGGGTAGAGGCCGAAGCCCTTCTCCTTTGCGTAGGAGACCAGCTCCTCAAAGCCGCTCTTGCCGCCAACGGCATTCTCCCACTTTGCCTTGTAGGGCACTTTGGAGTACATACCGCCGTTGAGGTAGCCGGTGAGCTTGAAGTTGATGTTGGAGATGCCGTCTGCGGACAGCTGATCGTACATCGTCTTGATGTCTGCGAAGGAGGTGAGCGCCACCTTGGTATTGACCGGGATGGAGAGCACCTTCTCGACCGTCTCCAGCGAGCCGAAGGTCTCGATGTAGAGCGGGATGCTGTCGGTCAGCTCCTTTTCGGAGAGACGTGTGAGCGTTCCGTTCGCGGTGAGGTAATCGCGGTAGGCGGTTGCCATGCCCATGTAGGTCGGCTCGTAGTAGTTTTCGATTTCCTTCTCGGCAGCGATGTCGCTGTCGGTCAGCATGATGTAGCGTATCTTGTAGTTGCCCACGTACTTGCGGGGAGAGACGACGGTCTGCGTCGAGTTGGTACCGACGGAGATAGCATCCTTCATGTTGTAAGTATCCTTGGGTCTCGGATAGAACTTCATCTGCATGGTGTTGTATTTGTTCAGCGAGCCGGCGTGGTAGGTGTAGAGCTCGGCCATGGCGTCACCCTCTTCGATGATCGCCGTGTAGCCGCGGCTTACCTGCTTATCCTGCTTGATGATGGAACCGTCGACCGTGATTTCCTCGGTCGTGTTCTCATTTGCAACAAGTCCGAACACAGGGTAGCGGATGGTCTCCTGCTGACGGCCAGTGATGTCGATGTAAGCGAAGTCAAAGCCGTAGACCTTACCGCTGAGGTTTGTAATGCTGCTTCCGGAAAGCTCCTCGAAGCGGAACAGCGAGCCGGAACCGTCAGGCATGAAGGTGTAGCCGGTCTGAACGTTGCTCTTGTCGCTTCCGGAATAGTTAGCGCCCGCGCCCATGTAGGGCAGGATGCTTACGTTTTCCATACGGTACTCGGACTCATCGAATCGGATACCGTTTGCGGGAAGACGGACGGTCATGCCGCCGGCATCCAGCGTGTACTCAAGCGCCATCTTGAACAGAGCGGGTGCGCGGTCGCTTCCCTCGTACTCTGTTTCGGCGTGGTCCTTGTCGAGCTGCTCGTAGGTGTACAGCGGGCAGTAGGTTTTGATGAGCTCCTCGATACGACGCAACTCGGTTTCGGATGCGGTCGGGTCGAAGATGTAGATAGCCATCTTTTTAGTGATAGGGAAGGCCGCATAAAGCTCGGCCTTAGCGCGCTCGGAAACAAGCGCGCTCGGATCCTTGAGCAGATAGTAAGCACTCAGCTTTTTGAACATGAAGTCTTCTGCTCCGAGAGTCGCAGCAGCCACTTCCAGTATCTGTGACTCGAATCTCTCCTTGCGGATGTAGCGGGGAACCAGCATTCTGGTCTCCTCACGACCGATGGTGTACTCAACGCGGATACCGCCCTTGATGTTCTTGACCTTTATCTGGCCGCGGTAGCCGGCTTCGGTGAAGCTGTAAAAATCCTTTGTGTTGCCGCTACGTGTATCGGTGTAGCGAACGCAGATCTGAGAGAGCACCTGCTCCTTGATGGACGCGGAGGTTCCCTTAGAGGTCGCGACATCCCAGGGGTTGGTAAAGAGTATCTGACCGGAGGCGGTGTCAACGCAGGCCACCTCGCCGGAGAGCTCGTCGCTCCACAGCTGATAGCCGTCCTTTTCGAGCTTCAGCGTCATGGTGCGCAACTTTTCCTCGGGGGTTGTATACTCTGTTGTGAGGTACTTCTTGAGTTTGTCCTCAGTGGACTCTTTGCTATCATCCTTCTTTGTCGATGTCGCGGAAACCTCGATCACCGACAGTCCGGCAAGTGCGCCGACAAGCATTATTGCAGTCAAGAGAGCAGACAACAATCTTATTAACTTTTTCATTCTGTTTTCCTCCTATCTGCAATTACACTCGGTAGTTGATCTCGATAATGATGTTGGAGATGAAGCTCACGATCTTACCAAGCAGCGTCGTGAACAGAATACCAATGAACATTATGAAGGCCATGCCGACGACCGTTCCGAGCGTGGTGAGCACGCCCTTGAACAGTGAATAATCGTGAGTTACCATCATGCCGAGGAATATCAGCAGTCCGGTCCAGATGAAGCCGAAGGTGACAAGCAGATTGCACAGATCAGCCTCGCTCGAGGTCACGAAGTTGGAAAGGATGGTGGAGGGGATAACTGTGAGTATCAGCGGCACCATCGAGTAGGAAATAGCGATTATGATGTCCTTGAAGCTGCCTTCACCGTCAAACAGAGTGGTGAGACACCAGTTTGCGATGGCGAACAGCAGGAAGGGCAGCAGCACGCTTATTGCCTGGCTGAAAATCGAGGAGTAATTCCCCCTGGGGTTCATTATGTAGCCCTGACCTATCGACTGATAGTAGAAGGCCAGCACCGTTACCACGAGGTAGACGACAGCCGCACGGAGCGAGCCGCGTTTTTCGTGCTTGACGTCCCAGAATCCGTCAAAGGGATGCTTGATGATGTGGAAGGCGTAGAGCAGCTCTTCCTTGAAGGAACGGGAGCCGCCGGCAGTCGCCGCGCGCTTGTTGACCTTGTTCGCGTACTTCATGAACCTCGACCATGCGAACACGATAACGAAGATTATGATCGGAATGAGGTAAACAAACTTGGATATCCACTCCTTACGGACCTCCTTATAGGCGTCGGAGTAGTTGGAGGTATCGTAGGCGGCCTTGTAGTATTCCATAGCATCATCGTACTCACCGTTTCTGTACATCGCCTGACCGATACCGATGTAGGCGGTATCGAAGTTGGAGTTACGCTTCAGAATCTCGGTCCAGTTCTCGACGGCCATGTCGTACTTGCGGTTGTTCTGGTTTGCCAGAGCCTCGATAAGAATGTCGCCGTACTCGGTTCTCTGATAGACGGTGAAGCTCTTGGACTGGCTGTCGAGCACCAGCATGTTGTCGCCCTGATAGGTGACTGCGGTGATGCTCTGCAGGCTTCCGAGCTGCTGACCTCTGTCGCCGAAGGCGAACAGCAGGTTGCCGTCGAAGTCGTAGGTGAATATCTTGCAGCGCTTGGAGTCAATTATCGACCAGGTCTGCTCGGGTCCGACGGCTACGTCGGTAACGCGGGAGGGGCCGGACTGATCCTGCGCCTGGCTGTAACGGGTGGTGTTGATTTCACCGGCGGGAGCCCAGAAGCCGTTGCGGCGCATGATTTCCTCACCTGCCGCGTTCAGCATCTTGACAGGCGAGTACTTACTCTGATTCTTTCTCGAGTCGCCGGCCTTGGTCTTGAGGAAGCTGCTTACGTTCTTGTCGCTGATGGACGAGGTGGTAACGTAAATGAAGCCGTCCTCGGTGATGGTGATGTTATTGAACTCAGTCGAGACGTTCGATACACTCAACTCTCTCTGCTCGGCGGTCTGGAAGCGTCTCCAGAGTATCTGCCATGCGGAGAGCGAGACTGCCTGCGCACCGATGAAGCCGGTGAGCTGTCCGTCGGAGGTCATAACGATGATACCCTCGTAGGTTGTGGAGGAGACCACGAAAATTCTTCCGTACTGGTCGACCGCCACAGCGACGGGCTTGTAAACCGCGTCATCATCGAACAGCGTGCTCTCGGGCTGGGGGATGATGTGATCGTAGTTGCCCTCTTTATCGAAGGTAACTATGCGGTTTGCGTCGGTATCGCAGACGTAAATCATATCGTCAGTGACGAAGACGCCTGCGGGGTTGGTCAGCTCATCGTCGATACCGTACTCGTTGACGAAGGTCTCGATGGTGAACTTGAGCTTATAGTAGCGGTCAAGAACGACTATGCGGTTGTTCTTGGCGTCTGCTATATAGACGTTATTGTCGGCGTCGACCTCGAGATCCTTAGGATCGGAGATGGCGTCCTTGAGTCCCATGTAGTCGGAGTCGACCGTCATGAGAGGAGTGTAGGCGTCCGGCGAGCTGAGGGCGAAGCCGCCGATACTGTACGTGTAGGTCTGATAGGGCTTAGCAGCACTGACAGGGAGTGAGAACAGCATGACAGCCACAAACACGAGACATATAATAGATGTAACTTTTTTCATTTGTTTCTCCTCCTCTCTTTAGTCCTTCATACCACTGGAGCCGTAGGTTTCGATGATGTTCGACTGGTTGATAACGAACACCGTGATAGGAACGAGCATCATGATGACCGTTGCCGCAGCGGATGCACCGGCACGCTTGATACCGCCTGCGGTGATCTGCGAAATGGCGTAGTTGAAGGATTTCAGCTGCTCGGAGTGGATGTAGATGGAAGCACCTGCGTTCCACAGATCCTGGAAGCTGTAAATAATCAGCGTCAGCCATGCGGGCTTAACCATGGGCATTGCGATGGTCCAGAAGGTCCGGAACTCGCCTGCACCGTCGATACGCGCGCTCTCAAGCACTGAATCGGAAACGGCAGTGTCCATGAAGTTTTTCATGAGGTAAAGTCCCAGCGTCGTGCAGAATGCGGGGATTATGATGGCCCAGTAGGTATCAACCCAGCGGAACGCGCTCATGATGATGAAACGGGTAACACCGGTAACGGTGGAGTGGAACATCAGCGAGGTACGAACCAGCTTGAACATCCACTTGTGACCGGGGAACTTGATCTTGGACATTGCGTACGCACACATTGAAGCGCACAGCAGGTGACCCGCGGTACCGGCAACGGAGGTAAAGACGGTGTTGAATATGTACCGGGTGAAGGGCACCCAAGATGTGTTCATGAGGTTGAACAGATCCTTGAAGTTCTTGAACGTCGGGCTCGTGACGAAGAAGCGGGGCGGGAATCTCCACAGCTCGTCAAGAGGCTTGAGCGACTGCATGACGACGTAAAGCATGGGGAGAAACATGAACACGCCAAGGATTGCAAGGATTATTGTAATACCGGTGTCGCCGCCGACTGAGCGGGCGAGGACGACCTTATGTTTTCTTGTTCTCAGCTTTGCCATGTTACTGCCCTACCTTTGAAAGAACTTTACGCACCAGACTGTTGGAGCCTATCATTATGATAAACAATATAACAGCGATAGTGGATGAGTAACCGTATTCAAGTCGCTGACTTCCGTAGTCCTCGAGGTGGTGCATAATGGTATGCGCGCAGTAATTGACGGAGGGGAAGCCGCAGAGCGCGGTAACGATTCCGCCGAAGCCGAAGGACTGTGTGATTGCCATGACCGCACCGAACATCAGATGCTGCTGCATCTGAGGCAGGGTTATGTACCACAGCTCCTGCCAACGGTTCTTGACGCCGTCGACCGCGCCGGCCTCGTAAAGCTCCTGACGGACGCCCTGAAGACCTGCGATAAACGACAGGAACGAGGTACCGAGTGACGTCCACAACGCGACCACTATACAAAGCGGCATAACGTATTTCTCATCTTCAAAGAACTGAATTTCCTTGTCGATAAGTCCGAGCTGGAGCAGCCAGGCGTTGACCCAGCCGTAGGAGTCACCTGAGAACAGGGTACCCCAGATGAGGTACACCTGACCGGAGATGGAAGGTGCGTAGAATATAAGTGTAACGATAGCTCTGATCTTCGGCGACAGCTCATTGATGAACCATGCGACGAGGAATGACATGAGGTAGGACGCAGGTCCTACGATGACTGCGAACACGAAGGTATTCTTGCAGCAAAGCAGGAATATATCGTCGTCGAGGAACAGCCGGATGTAGTTGTCAACGCCGACGAAGTTCGGTATCTGCATCATGTTGAAGTCGGTGAAGCTGATTACCACCGACAAAAGCACCGGCGTGACTGTGAATATTGTGAACAGAATCATGTAGGGCGCGATGAGGAGGTAAGCCACCTTATTGCGCTTCATTTCCTTCCATATCCACTCACGGCGAGTCATATCCTTGCGGGAAACCGCTTTCTTTTCTGCCGTTTTCTGTGACATGTGCTCTTTCTCCTTATATAGATTTCTTCATTTTATTATATGTCAGTCCACATACGAGTTAAGGGCGTTAGCGGCATCGATGAGGTACTGACGGATGTAGTACAGCGCCGTTGCGGTTTCCTTGACATATTCATATGCTTCGTAGGACGCGCAGCCTCTCGAGCTTCTCACCGAAGCGATTTCCTCAGAGGCAACGGTTCCGGTCGGGTCGACCGACGCGATGAGCGCTGCGTATTTCTCTGCGAGCACCATCATAGCGGCGGCTTCCTTGTTCTTCAGAACCGATTCAGTGTCCTTAATGATTTCGTCGTAACTCGAATTGTAGCCGGACGACTTCGCCAGCGTATCAAGCAGAGCAGTGATCTGATCGATACGCTTGGTAGCTTTGGTCTGGCCGGTAGCCAGCGTCTCGAGCTTGAATTCCGTACGCTTCTTGGTGATTTCCTTGTTGATGGTCGGAATGTAGCTGAGCAGCTCGGTTACGGGGTTAGCCTTGTCGTTGTAAGCGGAGAGGAATGCGAATCTCGTGTAACGGCCGATAATGTAGGAGCCGGGGTAGTTAGGAATGGAGGCGAGGTTGCTGAACTGCAACGCCACATTCTTGTATTCCTCGGTAGTCCAGGGCAGGCTGGAAAGAGCGTTGAGGTTTGCGGTGGAGTGCTTAGCGGAGTCACCGAGGATGGCGACCATCTCGTTAGCGTAATCGCTCTGGCAGTCTGCACCGACGTGCCATGTCATGAACGACCATGCGTTCTCGACATTGTTGCACCCGCTTATCATAACGATAGCGGAAACAGTGGCAACGGACACATTATTAATATTACCGTCTGCGTCCTCGATACCGGGCAGCGGCACGAACTGCCACATACCGCGGATCTCAGTCGCGTAAACGACCAGCTTGTTATAGGTTCCGATGTAGGAGGCGATACCGATGGGCATCTCACCTGTACGGAAACGGTTCTCGAAGTCGTACTTGTAGGGGAAGGAGTACATGGTAAACATGTTACACATGGTCTGGAAGGAGTTAAGCGCGGTGTTGGAGTCGAGGTTGATTCTCATACCGTCATCGGCGAACAGCGTGCCGCCCATCTGGTAGAGGAAAATCTTGTAGTCGGTCGAAAGACCGATCTGCATGTTCTGCGACTGAAGCACCGGGACAGCCTCCAGTATGTCGTCCCATGTCTTGGGGATCTCAAGGTTGAGGTCGGCAAGAATGTCGGTACGGATGAACATCATGGGGAACGACTGGTTCTCGGGGAGTCCGTAGTAGTGGTAATCACCTTCGGCGTCCTCGATACCGAGAACGAGCATTGCCGCCTCGTTGAACTGACGGGTCTTCTCATTGATTGCGAGGTCGTAGAAGCCCTCACAGTTCTCGATCTCCATCAGCGCGCCGCGGATAGCGTAGTTGATAACGTTATCCTCGCCGAGACCGATGTAGACGTCAGGCCCGGAGCCCGAAAGGATGGACGGCAGCAGCGTCGAACCGGCAACCAGCTTAAGGTTTACGGGGACGTTGTAGACGGGAGTGAAGTCATTATTAATAAGGTTACGAACAACCTGCGCCTGGTCACGACCGGTAGCCAGCCAGACCTCGACGCTCTCGTCTGTGTCGATGTCCTCGCTCGTAGCGCCCATACGGTTGTAGTTACGGAAGAAGCTCATAACGAAGCTGGACATCTCGTGTGCGAAGGACTGGAAGAAGTTTGCCTTAGCCTTCGGAATCGCCTCGTCGGAGGACTGGATCATTATGTAGTCCAGCTGCAGCGGCTGTGTCTTGACGTCGCTGAGCAGCGTACCGAGCGTACCGAGGTAGCTCTTGAGCTGGTCAAGGTTGCGCGCGATCTCGTCCTCGCTGCCGTGCATACGACGGAGCAGCACCACGATTTTATTCAGCGTTGCGGAGTTTGTACTCTTAACGCCCGCGGTAGCGGCCATGTCGTTTGCGATGCCCTCAAGTATGTCAGCCTGACGCTTGAGGTCGATTATGGTATCGGGCATGATACGGTAGAAGCCGTAGTCACGGTACTTATCGGGGTTTGCACCGGTCAGCTGCAGGATGTCAAGGTAGTCACCGTTGATAGCCTCAAGCGACTCAGTGATCTGACGCACGACCGAGCCCATCGAGCCGAGCGTTACCTCAAACTTGATGGTGTAGGTGACGCCGGCCTCGAAGTAGAGCTCGAGGTCGTGGCACTCGGTGGTGAGTGTTCCCTTCGCGTCGTATGACTTGACCATGTACTGGAGCGCGCCGCTCTGCCAGTCGGTAGAGTAGTTGAACACCAGCTCGGTAGCCTCCTCAAAGGGGATACCGTTGTAGTAGCCCTTGGAGCCCTCGCTCGCACCGTCGCTGTAAATGTACAGCGCGCGGGAGGTGTAGACACCGTCGAGCAGGTTCTGACGGAAGCGGGTCACGATATTGTACATGCCGGAGTCGTTGACCTTGAAGGTGTACTCAAGCGCCTGACCGGAGGTCTGCCACTTGTCGCCGCCTATGGTGTTGAGTACGGTATGAGCGGTACTGGACGGAGAGTTGATAGCGCAGGTTCTGTCCTCAACGGGGTAAACCGTCTGAGTAGAGGATGCGCTCGGGAACTCGGCCTCGAGCTTGACCTTGTCGGAGCCCTTCTTCTCGCCGGCGTACCTGGAGGAGTAGTCGGAGTAGCTCGAGAGGTCGGTGTGCGGGACAAGGCGGATAGCCTTGATGGAGGCCGGCTCGTTGGTGGACTCGAAGGAAACCACATGCTCACCGGCAGTGAACACGAACTCGAAGCTCTCGGAGTAGAAACCGTCGACGTCCTTCATCTCAAAGGTGCACCACTTGGGCGACTGCTTCATGGAGTTGCGGATTTCGTTGTCGTCAACGTCGATCTTGAAGAAGCGGATGACGTTTTCCTCAACGACCGCGGCATTGTCGGACGTCCAGACCTCGGGGATGGTGTATATGATGTATGTTCCATCGTCGCGGGTCTCGGATCTCGCGGTAATGCCGGCGTCGGCCGCAGCCTTCAGCAGCTCGTCGGCGCTCTGCTTCTTGCCGACCTTGAATTCGCCTTCGGTGTAAACGCTCTTCCAGACCTTCGGCATGGTGATGTACCGCGCCTCGGAGAAGGGGATGGCGTTGTCGATGCGGAAGATACGCTGCACAGAGGAGGACTTGCCCTCGTTGGGGTAATACTCCACTATTATGCTGTATTTTGCGGTCTCGGGGATGGAGACCTTCCACGTCACTATGCCGTCGCCGGGTGTGTAAAGAGCCTCAGCGCCATCGTAAGTTCCCACGCTCACGTCGGCGGTGGTGCTGTCCTTGTCGTACTCGGTGCCCTTGATCGTCACCTCGCTGGTGGCACGCTTGACGTCGGAGTATTTTTGCTTATACTCCTCATACGAAATCGCGTTAAGTTGCTCTTTCACGTCCGCAATAGTCTTGTCCGTTACGGACTGGGACGGCGAATTGTCCTCAGCCGCGGCGACCATAATGCCGCCGGGGATAATGAACAATACCGCTAAGAAAAGAGCACATAACCTTTGAAATTTCGTTCTTTCCATTGGGTTGTTCCTCCTGCAATTATTAGGCCATGTCCGGAAAGTGACCGGCCGTTTGGGCTTGTGCCGGGGACGGAGCCCCGTCGGTTTTCGCCGTGCTTGCCACTGTCGGCAGCGCCGATGGTGACTGATAATTTTTCTTTGTATAAATTGCCCTATCGGCGTCCAGCCGAGGGCTACCCACACCGGCAACCAGCCATTTCGGTTCGCACAGCGATGGGACCGGAACGCAATTTGCCCTGAAGTGATAGAGTAATAATACCATATCGGCGGGACGTTGTCAAGCATTCTTTTTTTCTAATATTATTATATAAATACTTGATAACACAAGACTTTTCCACGGTTTTTCCCTATGAATTCCATGGAAAACTCTGAATTTAGTGCAACATTACATCATTCGCAGAAAGCGGAGCCAAAAGGTAAATTTGAGTTACTGTTTTGGACAGTAAAACGGTGTGAAAATACGTTTTCGGGGCTGAATTTCTGCGTGTTTTGGGTGCTTTTTTTGCGTCTTTGGGTAAGGTAAATTTTATTTACTCATCCCATTCTGATTAATTGCATTTGCAACTATGATGATGCCCAAAAGGTTTGTGAATTGTGCACAAATTTCGGCCTGAATTTTCTACACCCTCGATCACAAAAAATTTGGCGGGTTCAGGGAAAAATCAGGAGTTCTTCACAATGTGGATGGAAAAGTGGGCGTATTGCATATGCTCGTGCGCGGAGGTGTGGGCTATTGCATATGCACGTATGCTTTTAAGAGAAGTTCTTTGCCCACGGGGGCACTCGCCATAACGTCGGCGGGACGTGTTCGAAGTGTACTCGCCGGAACGTCGGCGGGACGTGATTTAACTGTACTTTTCTGCCGCGAGCAGAAAAGTACACTTCGAACACGTCGGAATTCGCCACGGCGGCAGCCTGCCAAGGCCAAAGAACTTTTCTTAACAGCATATAGGCATATGCCAATACGCCCCCTCCCCCTCCCTCCCCTTTGGTCAAAAATGACATAAAAGTACACCAAAACAGTATGCTTTGCGTCGCAAATAACGTTTTTGCAAAAAATTCAAAACACCTCTTGAAAAATACACGAATTCGGTATACAATATTACAGGACAAAAAGCCAGATAAAGAGGTAATTTGTATGAACAAACAAAAACAACACAGAATATACGCCGATAACGCCGCTACGACCCCGGTTCTGCCTGAGGTCACGGAAGCTATGCTCCCGGTGTTCAACACCTACTGGGGCAACCCGTCCAGCCTGCACCACGAGGGGCAGCTGGCCAAGGAGCTGCTCGACCGCGCGCGCGCTGACATCGCCGCAACGCTCGGCTGCAAGCCCGAGGAGCTGTATTTCACCTCCTGCGGCTCCGAGTCGGACAACTGGGCCATCAAGGGCGCCGCGCACATGGCAAAGCCCGGCCGCAAAAAGATTATCACAAGCAAAATCGAGCACCACGCCGTCCTCAACACCTGCGAGACGCTGGCGCGCGAAGGCTACAACATCGTCTACCTCGATGTGGATAACACCGGACTCGTCGATCTCGACCAGCTCCGCCGCGAGGCCGACGAAACCACCGCACTCGTCGCGGTCATGTTTGCAAACAACGAAATAGGCACCATTGAGCCCGTTAAGGAAATCGCCGAAATCGCGCACAGCGTCGGCGCGCTATGCTTCACAGACGCGGTTCAGGCCTACGGCGCAGTTCCCTTCACCGTCGGCGAGTTGGGTGTGGACATGCTGTCGCTGTCCGGCCATAAGCTGGGCGCGCCCAAGGGCATCGGCGCACTGTACGTGCGTCGCGGCGTCCGCATCGCCAACCTCATCGACGGCGGCGGCCAGGAGCGCGGCAAGCGCGGCGGAACCGAAAATCTGCCCTACATCGTCGGTCTGGCCAAGGCCGCGACCATCGCGCACGACAAGCTCGCCGACATGAATCGCATCCGCACAATGCGCGACCGTCTCATGGCGGGCCTATGCGAGATTCCCTATTCACACCTCAACGGCCACCCCACAACCCGCCTGCCCGGCAACGTCAACGTTTCGTTTGAATACGTCGAGGGTGAGAGCCTGCTGCTGTGGCTCGACATAAAGGGTATCGCCGCGTCGACAGGCTCGGCCTGCTCGTCCAAGTCGCTCGAGGCGTCGCACGTGCTGCTCGCAACCGGACTTCCGGTCGAGATGGCGCACGGCTCGCTCCGCTTCTCGCTGTCGCACAGCAACACCGAGGAGGACGTCGACTGCATAATCGCGACGGTTCGCGAGGTCGTGGCGCAGCTGCGCGCCATGAGCCCCATTTATCCCGGCAAATAAAATCGAAAAGGAGCTATATACAATGCTTTACAGTGAAAAGGTAATGGATCACTTCACTCACCCGCGCAATGTGGGCGAGATTGAGAACGCCGACGGCGTAGGCACTGTCGGCAACGCCAAATGCGGCGATATAATGCAGATGTTCATCAAGGTTGACAACGGCATCATCACCGACGTCAAGTTCAAGACGTTCGGCTGCGGTGCAGCGATTGCTACGTCCTCAATGGCGACCGAGCTCATCAAGGGCAAGAGCATCGACGACGCCCTCAAGCTGACCAACGCGGCAGTTGTCGAGGCGCTGGAGGGATTGCCCCCTGTCAAGATTCACTGTTCCGTCCTTGCTGAGGAGGCCATCAAGGCCGCCATCGCCGACTACTACAAGAAGAACGGCATCGACAAAGAGGTTCCCGAGGCCGCGCCCCACTGCTGTTGCGGCACTGAGTGCGACCACAAGCACTAAGTTTTTTTGTGCTATTGCATATGCACGTATGCGGTTTTAATTGAATTTTTAGATTGCGGTTCTCGCAGGTGACGCCTGCGGGAGCCGCTTTTCTTATAAAGAGTTCTTTGGGCTTGGCGGGCGCACGCCGGAACGTCGGCGAAAAGCGTTTTTAAAAAGAGTTCTTTGGCCTTGGTAGGCTGCCGCCGTGGAGGCCACCGACGGTGGAGAAGTGTACTTTTCTGCCGCGAGCAGAGAAAGAACAATTTGATTATGCCGAAGGCATAATCAAATTCAAAAGAGTCGCCCCAAAGTGTTGGACATCCCCCACTCCCGTCATGCGTGGTGGGGACGTGCCCATCCTTGCCGAAGTCTGCATCCGGCGGAAAGACGCCTTTCGGGAAGCGCACTGCGTC
>CAVIBA010000033.1:0-16063 GCA_963640785.1 Bulleidia sp. | reverse complement strand
TCACTTTTTCTATATCTTTTTTATTTTTCAGTCTCACATCTATTGTAACGCTACAGCATTTGTAATATTTTTTCGCAAAAAGGTATTGACAAAAGAGGCACGGGGTGCTATAATAGTTTCGCAAAAGAAGCAGAGCCTCCGCTCTCACCCTGCCACAGTCGGTGCGCCGGGTTGATAGATGATTGATCCCTTACGGGGTTTTGTCGCGCGGAGAAGCTGTTTTCCGTGCGATTTTATTTTTGGAGGTGCGTAGCCATCGCAACAAAGGATATGCTTATCAACGACGACATCCGTGCCAAGGAGGTTCGGGTCATCGGAAGTGACGGAGAACAATTGGGAATTATGAGCGGCGACGCCGCCAAGCATACTGCCGCTGAGGCGGGGCTTGATCTGGTTATGATCTCGCCGTCTGCAACACCGCCTGTATGCAAAATCATGGATTTCGGCAAGTATCGCTTTGAGCGCGATAAGCGCGAAAAAGAGGCTAAGAAAAAGCAGCAGACAGTCGAGCTCAAGGAGATTCAGTTGTCCTGCCGCATCGACACGCACGACTTTGACACCAAGGTCAGACACGCGCTCCGCTTTCTCGGAGACGGTAACAAGGTCAGAGTTGTCATGCGCTTCAAGGGACGTGAGATGGCTCACATCGCTCTCGGTCGCGAGATAATCGAGAAGTTCGAGCAGGCGTGCTCCGAGTCTGGAACCGCTGACAAGCGTCCTGTGCTTGACGGACGCTTTATGAGCATGGTGCTCAGTCCGATCAAAAATAAGTAAGTTCATATTTGACCCGTACGCGGGGCTTGAATGATAT
Source organism: Bulleidia sp. (assembly GCA_963640785.1). Taxonomy (GTDB): domain Bacteria; phylum Bacillota; class Clostridia; order Oscillospirales; family CAG-272; genus UMGS1002. The sequence continues at coordinate 15,252 of CAVIBA010000033.1, read as the reverse complement.
ATTTATGTTTCAAAGTTAAAAGGAGATATTGCAATGGGAAAGATCAAAACACACAGAGCCTCTGCCAAGAGATTCTCGGTTACCGGTACCGGTAAGGTAAAGATGAATCACTGCCACCACCGTCATAAACTCGGTCTGAAGGACCAGAAGCGCAAGAGACATCTTCGTTCTGCATCCTACGTCCAGGGCGCTATGGCAGCTAACATGAGAAATCTGATTCAGAAATAACCGGAAAGTTGGAGGATAATAGAAATGGCAAGAATTAAGGGCGCGGTTACGACCCGCAAGAGAAGAAATAAAGTTCTGAAGGCCGCCAAGGGATATTGGGGCGCAAAATCGAAGCACTTCAAGATGGCTAAGCAGGCCGTCATGAAGAGTGGCAACTATGCTTTCGCCGGCCGCAAGATGAAGAAGAGAGATTTCCGTCAACTGTGGATTACCCGCATTTCCGCACAGGCCAAGGTCAACGGAATGAACTATTCTACATTCATGCACGGCCTCAGAAAGGCCGGTGTCGATCTCAACCGCAAGATGCTGTCCGAGATCGCTATATCTGATCCCGAGGTGTTTGCTGCTCTGGCTGAGAAGGCCAAGGCGGCTCTCTGAGAAACCCGATAATAGAAAACCCGGTAAACACCGGGTTTTCTCGTGTTAATGAGACTTTTGAAAAAGCGCTGCGGCGGTCATGATTGCCGTATCGCAACGGTGATATGTTATGGAAGAAATAATAACATCGCGTCACAATCAGACAATAGTCAATATTTGTAAGCTGACCGAGCGCAAGTACCGCGAGGCGGGGCGGCTGTTTCGGTTTGACGGTATCAAGCTGTGCGCCGAGGCCATACTTGCCGGTGTCGAGCCGGAGATAATCGTGCTGCGACGCGAGGGAAGCGCCGAGGTGTCCGGGCGTATACGCAGCATCTGCGGAAAGACGCCGGGCGACACCGGAGCACGTGTGATATTGCTCGAAAACAGCCTTTTCAACGCTGTGTCGGAAGAAAAATCTCCCGAAGGCGTGATAACTGTTGCAAAGTATATTGACAAATTTCATAAAATTGTTACAATAGATAATAACTCAGTTCGTTTTGACTCGCTCGGGGGCAGAATTATGCTGCTCGAGGATATCCGCGACCCCGGCAATCTCGGCACTATAATGCGAAGTGCCGCGGCGCTTGGCATGGACGAACTGATACTCTGCGGCGATTGCGCCGATATGTACAGCTCAAAAACCGTGCGCGGAAGCATGGGGGCGCTGTTCAGACTCAGACTGTCGCTGTGCCGCGATACTGCGGCCGCCGTGCGCGGAATACAGGCCGCGGGGCGGCGCGTTCTTGCGGCGGCGCTGACCGAGTGGGCTCTGCCCATAAAAAAGGCGGGACTTCGCAGCTCCGACTGCATTGCCATCGGCAACGAGGGACACGGGCTCAGCGCCACGGTTCTTGACCTTGCCGACGGAAGCGTTATAATTCCCATGCGCGCAGGGAATGAGTCGCTCAATGCCGCCGTGGCGGCGGCCGTGTTTATGTGGGAAGTATGCAACCTTGCTTGCGACACTCCCGCGATGGTCTGACTTCTTAGAAAGGATTGGGTATCGATATGCGTTCGGAAAATCTGTATTGGGTGTGGCTGGCTGAAAGATTGGGGCCGGCAAGCTATGATCTGCCGCGGCTGGTTGTCGACTATCGCTCGCCGTACGACATATACATGGCCTCTCCGGAGGAGCTAGCGGAGGTCGACAACATAACCGATGAGGCAGTTCGCCGTCTGGCCGACAAATCGCTGACGGAAGCGGCGCAGATAGTCGATTTTTGCGTCCGGACGGGCGTGCGCATACTCACGTATGGTGAGGACGATTATCCGATTCTGCTGCATCAGCTGAGAAATCCGCCTGCGGTGCTTTACGTTCGCGGAGAGCTGCCGCAGATGAACAGGCACGTCTGCATCGCGGTGGTCGGCACGCGGCGCATGAGCACATACGGACGTGATAACGCTTTCCGTTTCGCATACGAGCTCGGTGCGGCAAACGTCATTGTGGTCAGCGGACTGGCGCTAGGTATTGACGGCGTTGCGGCAAGCGGATCTATAAGCGGCGGCGGAAAGACAGTCGCCGTGCTCGGCTGCGGTATCGACCGCATGTACCCGACACAGCACAAGCAGCTATCCGAAATTGTTGCCGCTAACGGTGCGATAGTCACTGAGTTTGCGCCCGGCACTCCGCCGATAGGCTCTAATTTCCCGATACGTAACCGCATAATCAGCGGCATGTGTCAGGGAACGCTGGTCGTCGAAGCCGACGCGCACAGCGGCGCGCTGATAACCGCACGGTGTGCTGACTCGCAGGGACGTCAGGTTTTTGCGATACCGGGCAATCTCGGCGAGGAAAACACGGCTGGACCGAATGTACTTATACGTGACGGCGGTCTTATTGCGGTCGAGACGAATGACATACTTGCAGAGTACAAAGACTATGATAGAAGCATAGACATCCCACGTATGCTCGCGGCTCAGAGAAAATATAAATTTTCCGAAGATACGCTTGCACGCATGGGCGTATTTGCGCGCACATCGGACAGCCCGCCGCGTATGACCGACAACACTCCTTCCGCACCGCGTGACAGCTTCGTCGGCAAACGCGGAAAGGAGGCGGCGCAGACAACGACGCATACCGCAATACTTGAGAAAGAATCCGCACGCACCGCATCCGCGCCGACGGAGGATGACGACAGACTCAGCGTGCGCGACATGGTTTCGCACAGATCCGGCGCACGCGTGGCATCGGAGGTGGCGTTCAAAAAGGAGTCGGATCGTTCGGCGGAGATATTGGCGGCGCTCGATGAGAACGCGCGAAAGCTGTTTTCGGAAATGCCCGATGACCGCGCCATCAATTCCGACGCGCTCGCAAAGCTCGGCTTTCCGATTGGTGAGGTCATGAGCATAATGACAACACTCGAGATACAGGGACTGGTCAGCTCACTCCCCGGCGGACTTTACATCAAAAGATAATTATATTTGAGGATCGAAAATTTATGGCAAATCTTGTAATAGTGGAGTCGCCATCAAAGGCGGCTACGATAAAAGGCTACCTCGGCACAAGTTACAAAGTGGTGGCCTCCAAGGGACACGTCCGCGACCTTCCGAAAAGCACGATGGGCGTTGATGTTGATAATAATTTTGCCCCTCACTACATCAACATCAGAGGCAAAGGGGATCTTATAAAGGAAATAAAGAAGGAAGCCAAGGCCGCGAGCAAGGTCTTTCTTGCAACCGACCCTGACCGCGAGGGAGAAGCCATCTCGTGGCATCTCGCCGTTACACTGGGTATTCCTGTCGAAAAAACGCAGCGCGTATCCTTCAACGAGATAACAAAAACGGCGGTCAAGGCCGCGATAAAGTCTCCGCGCCAGATAGATATGAACCTTGTCAACGCGCAGCAAACGCGCCGTATACTCGACCGTATCGTCGGCTACAAGCTGTCGCCCTACCTATGGAAAACGGTCAAGAGCGGACTGTCGGCTGGGCGCGTGCAGTCGGTTGCGACGAGAATAATTGTCGACCGTGAGGAGGAGATACGCGCCTTTGTCCCGGATGAATACTGGACTATCGACGCTCACATAGACTGTGCCGGAACAGATCTGCCGGCGCATTTTTACGGCAACGTGGAGGGCAAGCTGCGCATCTCCAACGCCGAGGAGGCGGGCAAGATAAAGTCTGCGGTTGAGAGTAAGCCGTTTGCGGTGAGCTCGGTTAAGCGCGGAGTGCGCCACAAGGCGCCTGCGCCTCCGTTCACGACGTCCACCATGCAGCAGGAGGCCGCGCGCAAGCTGGGCTTCCAGTCGGCACGCACCATGCGCGTCGCGCAGGAGCTTTACGAGGGAATAAACCTCGGCGCAGAAAACGGCGGTGTTCAGGGTCTTATCACCTACATGAGAACCGACTCGCTCCGTATATCCGGCGAGGCTCAGCAGGCCGCCAAGGACTACATCTGCGAGAAGTACGGCGAGAAATACTGTCCCGCCAGCCCGCGAACCTACAAGTCGCGCGCCGGTGCGCAGGACGCGCACGAGGCCATCAGACCGTCGACCATGGTGCTCGAGCCGTCTGCCATACGCAAGCACCTCAGCATCGATCAGTACAGACTGTATAAGCTGATCTGGGAACGCTTTGTGGCGAGCCAGATGCAGTCGGCAGAGCTTAACACTGTTGTCGCCGACTTCTCGAATTCCGGTTACATCTTCCGCTCGAGCGGATATACCGTCGCCTTCATGGGCTACATGGCCGTTTACGAGGAGACCGAGGACGAGCATCGCGCAGATGACGACGATTACGAAAAGGATATGCTGATTCCCGACATCAAGGAGGGCCAGCAGTTCGACGCGACGTCGATAGACGCCGCTCAGCACTTTACCGAAGCGCCACCCCGTTACACCGAGGCGTCGCTTATCAAATTCCTTGAGGAGAAGGGAATCGGTCGCCCGAGTACCTACACGCCTATCATTACGACTATCATCGGCCGCAATTACGTCAGCCGAGACGGAAAATCGCTTGTTCCGACGCAGCTCGGCGAGATAACCACCAAGCTCATGAAGGAAAACTTCGCCGACGTCGTGAACTACCGCTTCACGGCCGAGATGGAGTCCAACCTCGACGGCATCGAGAACGGCAAAATCGACATGGATAAGGTTCTCGCCGACTTTTGGAGCGACTTCAGCAAGGAGCTCGAGACGGCCAACAGCAATATTGTCGAGGGTTCGCAGCTGCCGCCCGAGGAGACGGACATGATATGTGAGAAGTGCGGCAGCCGCATGGTTGTCAAGGTCGGACGCTACGGCAAATTCGCCGCCTGCCCCAACTATCCTCGCTGCCGCAACACAAAGCCGCTCGAGATGACCTCTGCTGACGGCGCCGAGCAGCCCGAGAAAAAGCCGGTTGAGATTGCTGATTTCAAATGCGAGAAGTGTGGCGGCGATATGGTGCTGCGCACCGGTAAGTTCGGCAGCTTCTACGCCTGCGTAAACTACCCCAAGTGCCGCTTCACCAAACAGAAGACAAAGGAGCTTGACGTTCCGTGCCCCAAGTGCGGCTCCAAGGTCGTCATAAAGCACGGGCGCAATAAGACGGTTTTTTACAGCTGTGAGCGCTATCCCGAGTGCGATTTCTCGTCCTGGGATATGCCGACGAACGAGAAATGCCCCAAGTGCGGAGGAATGCTGTTCCGCCGTAAGGGACGCGACACGCTTTACTGCCGAGCCGACGGCTGCGGCTACGAGTCGGATAAGTGAGGCACGACGCATGAAGGATAAACTTACCGTCTGCGGCGCAGGCCTCGCCGGCTGCGAGACGGCGTGGCAGGCCGCACAGCGCGGAGTGCCGGTTCGCCTTATTGAAATGAAGCCCCAGAAGTACACTCCTGCGCACCACGACGAAAGATTCGGGGAGCTTGTCTGCTCAAATTCCCTGCGCTCCGACCGGCTTTCAAACGCCGTCGGACTGCTTAAAGAGGAGATGCTGCGGCTCGGCTCTCTCATCATGGAGGCAGCGTACGCAAGCCGCGTGCCTGCGGGCTCGGCGCTTGCCGTCGACCGCTATCAGTTCTCTGATTACATCACAAATAAGGTAAAACACCACCCCAATATAGAGGTAATTTGCGGCGAGGTGACATCTGTTGACGATGATGGCATAACCGTTATCGCGACAGGTCCCCTCACGTCCGATCCCATGGCGGACTACATTCAGAACACTCTCGGCTGTGGCGGGCTGCACTTTTTTGACGCCGCCGCGCCCATAGTCGATGCCGCCGGGATCAATATGGACGTCGCGTATTTCGGCTCGCGATATGACAAGGGCGATGCCGATTATATAAACTGCCCCATGACGCGCGAGCAGTACGACGCGTTTTACAACGCGCTGATAACCGCCCGCGAGGCCGAGCTTAAGGACTTCGACCGCGAGACACAGAAGGAGATTGAGGTGTTCGAGGGCTGTATGCCGGTTGAGGTCATGGCGCGGCGCGGATATGACACGCTGCGCTTCGGTCCGCTCAAGCCGGTCGGGCTTGTGGACAAGCGCACCGGGCGCGAGGCTTACGCGGTGGTTCAGTTGCGCAAGGAAAACGTCGAGGGGACGATGTACAACCTCGTAGGCTTCCAGACACACCTCGCGTTCCCCGAACAGAAAAGAGTTTTCGGCATGATTCCGGGACTTGAGAACGCCGAGTTTCTGCGCTACGGCATAATGCACCGCAACACATATCTTAACTCTCCCGGTCTGCTCGACCGCAATTATTCGCTCATCTCGAAGCCGGACATATATTTTGCAGGTCAGATGACGGGCGTTGAGGGCTATGTCGAGTCGGCGGGAAGCGGCTTTGTCGCCGGTGTGTCGGCGGCGGCGCGTTTTCTGGGACGGGAGCAGTTCGTCTTCCCGGAAACGACCATGCTCGGCGCGATGGCGGCTTACGTCAGCCGCGGCGGCGTTGGAAAGTTCGTCCCGATGAACGCAAATTTCGGAATAATTCAATCCCTCGATAAAAGGGTCAAGGGGGGCAAGGTCGCCAAGAACGAAGCGCTCGCGGCACGTTCCCTTGAGGAGATAGACAGAATAAAAGGTCTTATCTGAGACTTGAGGAGGGGACACCTTACAGATGAAAATTATTGTTGACGCAATGGGCGGCGATAAAGCCCCCCATGAGATAGTCTGCGGCGCACTCGCGGCGGCAGCCGAGTACGGCTGTGAGCTGATTCTTTGCGGCGACAGCGAAAAAATACAGTCCGCGGCAGCGGCTGGCGGCTATTCGACAGACGGCCACCGCATAGTTCATACGGACGTTGCAATCACTATGGAGGACGCCCCCATGGTGGTGCTTCACGCTAAAAAAGAGTCGTCGATGTGCGTGGGACTGCGCCTGTTAGCGGCAGGCGAGGGCGATGCGTTTGTCAGCGCAGGAAGTACCGGCGCACTTTTTACGGCGGCGAGCCTGATTGTGCGCAAGATACCGGGTGTTCAGCGCGCTGCAATCGCAAGCATATTGCCCATGAAGCCGCCGGTTCTTCTGCTTGACGCAGGGGCCAACGTTACGGTTGAGAGCGAGTACATCGAGCAGTTCGCAGTGCTCGGAAGCGTCTATATGAGGAGCGTCCACTCGGTGGCAGAGCCGCGCGTGGGACTGCTCAACAACGGTGCGGAGGAGTGCAAGGGAACGCCGCTTCAGGTCGACGCCTACAAACGTCTCGCGGCCAATCCGGATATACATTTCGTCGGTAACGTCGAGTCCAACCGACTGCCGAGCAACGCCTGCGACGTGCTCGTGACGGACGGCTTCACCGGAAACGTGCTGCTCAAATCCATCGAGGGCATGGGAAAAATGATGCTATCGACGCTCCGCGGCTGCTTTTACGCGAACACCCGCACAAAGCTCGCGGCGCTGCTTGTGAAAAAGCAGTTGGGCGGCATAAAAAAGGATTTTGATCCCTCAGAGTACGGCGGCGCGCCGCTGCTCGGACTTCGCCGTCCTGTAATCAAGGCGCATGGCTCGTCCAACGCCAAGGCCATGAAGAACGCCGTGCGTCAGGCCATAAGCTACGCCGAGGGCGGCGTTATCGACGACGTTGCAGGCGAGATTAAGCGTATCAAGGAGCGCGGTCGCGATGACGACAAGGAGGACAAATGAGTTTACCGCTTGATATTTCGGACTTTGAGGCCCGAATAGGATACACATTCAAAAATAAATCTCTGATTGAGACAGCGCTGACGCATTCGTCGTATTCGCACGAGCTCAAGGCGCGGCACGTCGAGTGCGAGTTCAACGAGCGGCTTGAGTTTCTAGGCGACTCGGTGCTCTCCATCGTGGTCAGCGAGTACCTTTACACCCACTACGCCGACCGGCATGCCGAGGGCGACCTGACGCGTATGCGCGCGGATGTCGTCTGCGAAAATGCGCTGGCGAGGTACGCCAAAAAGGCGGAGCTCGGCAAGTTTCTGCGGCTCGGCCGCGGCGAGGAGAAAAACAACGGTCGCGAGCGCAAGTCTATCATTGCCGACGCATTTGAAGCGACGCTTGCCGCAATGTACCTTGACGCAGGAGAGCGCGGCAAGCAGGTTGTCTCGGACTATCTGATGCCATTTGTGCTCGAGGAGCTTGAGCGCTTCGTCGGAGATGACAGCGGGCGCGAGGTCGCGCAGGACTACAAGACTCATCTGCAGCAGTTTATACAGCAATCCGACAACGAGCAGCCGGAGTATATCACTGTCGGCGAGTCGGGGCCGGATCACGAGAAGGTGTTTGACGTCGAGGCGCGGCTCAATTCCAACGTTATCGGCCGTGGCCGGGGGCGTTCCAAGCGCGAGGCGGAGCAGAACGCCGCGCGGCAGGCGCTTGAGCTTTTCGGAGAACTGAAAAAGAACTGAGTCTGTGTAAAATCACAGATTAAAAAGCGCGTCCGTGCCATCCGGCACGGGCGCGCTTTTTGCACAAAAAATATGTGCGAAATATGGTCAATTCACTGTTGAAATCCCGTACAAGATATGGTATAATAATCTGTGTTGCTGTCAAAATGTTGAAGCGGGAAAGGACGGGGCGGAGATAGTGAAAACCGGCGTCAGACATGTGAATATTCCGGTGTTTATACCGCACCTCGGCTGCCCGAATATGTGCGTTTTCTGCAATCAGCGCACCATATCCGGAACCCGCGAATTTGACCGCGAGTCAGTGCACGGCATAATCGATGCGGCGCTTGCGACGATTCCGCCCGGAACCGATACCGAAATTGCGTTTTTCGGCGGCTCGTTCACGGGCATCGACCCTGAGCTTATGGTCTACCTGCTCAGGCTTGCCGAGGAGTACGTCAGATCAGGGCGGGTGAGCGGCATACGGCTGTCGACGCGCCCGGACTACATCAGCGACGAGATACTTGACATACTCAGCCGCTATTCTGTTCGCAATATTGAGCTCGGCATACAGAGCATGGACGACCGCGTGATCGCCGCCTGTCGGCGGGGGCATACGGCGGCGCAGTCCGAGTACGCCTGCCTGGCTGTGAAGGCGAGAGGATTTCGCCTCGTCGGACAGATGATGACGGGACTCCCGGGAGCCGACGCCGCGTCAGAGGTCATGACGGCTCGCGCAATCTGTCGACTCGGCGCCGACGGCGCGAGGATATATCCCACGGTCGTCTTCCGCGGGACGGAGCTTTGCGGCATGGCGGAGAGCGGGCAGTACAGCATCGCCCCCCAGGATGAGATTGTCCGCCGCACGTCCGACGTGCTGCGCGTGTTTGTGGAATCGGGCGTGCCGGTAATCCGGGTTGGGCTGTGTGCCTCCGAAAGCCTGACCGACGACACGCAGGTGCTCGGCGGCGCTAATCACGCGGCGATAGGCGAGATTGTTATGAGCGAGCTTTATGCGGACATTATCTGCGACTGCATTCGTGCGTCGGGGCTTTTCGGCGGGTATCTGACGCTGACCGTAGCCCCCGGTGAGGTTTCCAAAGCCGTGGGACAAAACAAAAAAAACATTGCTAAATTCAGGCAATTATTTTCATTTTGTGATGTAAAATTCGTTGAAGATGGTACGCTCAATGCGTATCAAGTCAAGATATATAGCCATAAACCCCAGAGGAGGACAGACAATTGTACCTGAAATCTCTTGAAATGCAGGGCTTCAAGTCCTTTCCGGACAAAACCAAGCTGATTTTTGAGAACGGAACCACCGTTATCGTAGGTCCGAACGGAAGCGGAAAATCGAATATTTCCGACGCCATGCGTTGGGTGCTGGGTGAAATTTCAACCAAGTCCATACGAAGCGCCAAGATGGAGGACATTATTTTCGGCGGAGCCGTCGGCCGCAAGCCCATGAGCTATGCCGAGGTGTCAGTCACCTTTGACAATACCGATAAGGAGCACAGGCTCGAGAGCCCGTTTGACGAGGTCACGGTTACGCGCCGCTATTACCGAGCAGGTGAGAGCGAGTATTTTATCAACCGTCGGCCCGTCCGTCTGAAGGACATTTACGAGCTGTTCATGAATACCGGTATCGGGCGTGACGGATATTCCATCATCGGCCAGGGAAAAATAGCAGAGATACTCTCGCGCAAGAGCGACGAGCGCCGCAACATTTTCGAGGACGCGTCCGGTATTGCGAAATACCGGTTCAAGAAAAACGATTCCGAGCGCAAGCTGGCCGCGACCGAGGACAATATGAATCGTGCGAACGATATTTTCACGGTCATATGCGAGCAACTCGGTCCGCTCGAGAAGGACGCAGAGAAGGCGCGCCGCGCCATCGAGTTGATGGAGACAAAAAAGAAGGTTGACGTCCAGCTCTGGCTCTACGATACCGACCGACTTCACAACGAGGTCGAGCAGGCCGAGGAGCGCTTCAAATATTCGTCCTTCGACCTTCAGAACGCCAACGAGGCGCTTCAGGCGTACGAGCAGCAGTATGAACGCCTGAATCAGGCGTCTCAGGACAACCGCCGCATATCCGCGGAGCTGCTTGAACGCATTCAGGAGCGCACAAAGCAGAATTTCGAGATTGACAGCCAGTTCAAGCTCAACGAAAACCGCATAGCGCATTGCCGCGAGCTTATCGCCGCGTCTGAGGGCGAGGTTGTCAGTCTGCGGCGGACGCTTGAGGCCGAGGAGAGCGATTACAGCGGGCGAAACCGCAAGCTGACAGAGCTTGGTGAAAAACTCGAGAAGCTGCGCGGCGAGCAGGAGCAGTGTCAGCGCGAGTCGGCGGACTACGAGGCGCGCGCCGCGCGTCTCACCGACGCGATAGACAGCGCGCTGGTCGACATACGCAAGCTCGAGCAGGAAGCTGTCGACGCCAAGGTGCAGCTGTCGGTCATAGAGAACGCACAGCTGACCAACACCGACAAAAACAGCTCCATTTCCGAGGAGCTCGAACGCTACGGCAAAATTTCCGACGAGCTGACGCAGAGCTGTGCCGAAAAGCAGCAGCGCGTCGACAGCTACAACAGCCAGATAGCCGGATTTCAGTCCGAGCTTGATGCAAAGATCAAAGAAGCCGAAACGGCGGCGGGCGACCGAGAGATATGCGAGCACGAGATTGTCCGGCTGACGCTGGAGCGCGACACACGCCGCCAGAGAATAGAGACCTTCCGCGCCATGGAGGAACAGTTCGAGGGGTATTCCTCGAGTGTACGTTTCGTCATGAAGAGCTATGCGGAGGGGCGAATCAAAAACCAGATGGGCATGCCGTGCGGGCGCATTTACGGCCCGCTGTCCAAGCTCATAAGCGTTGAGGAAAAGTATGTCAGCGCAGTCGAGACGGCGCTTGGGGCTAACCTTCAGCACATTGTCGTCGAGGACGAGAGCGTGGCAAAGTCGGCCATGGCAGCGCTCAAGCGCGAGAATGCAGGCCGCGCGACATTCTTCCCGCTGACATCTATGCGCGGGCAGTCGCCGACCAACGAAATGCGCGATGCCGCGGGATACCGCGGATACGTCGGCGTGGCGGACGAGCTGGTCAAGTGCGAGCCGAAGTTCCGCGAGATACTCTCCAGCCTCGCAGGGCGCACGCTGGTATTCGACAATATCGACAACGCTACCGTCATGGCCAAGGCCATGCATTATCGCGTCCGTGTCGTGACGCTTGACGGACAGCAGATAAACTTCGGCGGTTCGTTTACTGGTGGTTCTACGCGTACGAACGGCAGCATTCTCGGTCGTGCGGGCGAGATCAAGCGCCTCGAGGCCGAGGCGGCGGACCTTGACGCGCGGCTGACGAACGAGTCGGCGGCTCGCGGAGAGCTCGACGCGCGTATACTCACGCTGCGTGACGAGCGTTCCGCGCTTGAGGAGCGCATAAAGCTGAGCGACGTTCTGCGTTCCGGCGAGCTGGCCGGACTTGAGCAGGTCAAGGCCAAGCTCGACGCAAACAACACGCTCGTCTCAAAGCTTAGAAGCGATATTGACGGCATTGCCGAGCAGCAGCTGCGGCAGGCTGAGGACATGGACGAGCTGCGTCGCCGCAGCGCCGAGATAACCGCGCAGATTTCCGAGATAACGGAATTCCGCAACGCCAAGGATATAGAGCGTAACGAGCTGCTTGACAAAAAGTCGGCGAGCGACAATCAGGGCGTTCAGCTGTTTATCTCGATAAGCGAGGTTCAGAAGGACATCGAGACCGAGCAGACGCTTCAGCAGGCCGCCGCCGAGCGCAGTGAGAACTGCCGGAATGACATAAGCTCACGTCAGGCTCGCATTGACGAGCTCAGACGCGACGTTGACAGACTTGTCTCGGAGCAGGAGGGCAACCGCGCTGCGGCCGGCGAGGGTGACGACGAGCTGAGACAGCTCAACGCCAAACGCGCAGAGGCAGAGAAGGGCGGGCTCGAATATGAGCGCTTACTCAACGAGCTCAACGCCAAAACCAAAGAAAAGCAGGCGCAGAAGGAGACCATCCTTCTCAACCACACCGCGAACGAAAACAAGCTCAAGCAACTTCGGGACGAGCAGGACGCGCTGTCCACCCGCCTCTGGGACGACTATCAGCTGACCCGCGCGGAGGCAGTGGCGCTTGGTTATCCCGCGCTCGACGCCAAGACGCGCCCCGTGGCCGTGACGGAGCAGACCTCCTGCCGCAACCGTCTGCGTGTGATAGGAAACGTCGACCTTGACGCAGTCAGCAAGTACAATGAAGTCAAGAAAAAGCATGACGAGATGGAGACGCAGATCAAGGATCTTGAGAAGGCGCACCGCGAGCTGTTGAGCGTCATAGGGGAGTTGGAATCCAACATGGAGAGCACCTTCCTTGACTCGTTCAACCGCATAAACGAAAACTTCAACCGCGTGTTCTCCGAGCTGTTCGGCGGCGGATCGGCCAAGCTGTCGCTGACTGATCCCGCAAACGTGCTCGAGAGCGGCATCGAGATAAGCGCCGCACCTCCCGGAAAAATCATCAAAAACCTTATGCAGCTGTCGGGCGGCGAGCAGGCGTTTGTCGCAATCGCGCTGTTCTTCGCGATACTTCAGGTCAACCCGACGCCCTTCTGTATACTCGATGAGATAGAGGCGGCGCTTGACGAGGTCAACGTCGGAAGATTTGCGGAGTACATCAAAAAATATTCCGACGGCACGCAGTTCGTGCTCATAACCCACCGCCGCGGTACCATGGAGGCGGCGAACCGCCTTTACGGCGTCACCATGCCGGAGCACGGTATTTCAAAGGTACTTACACTGAACGTGGACGATATTTCAAAAACAAGAGGAGATGACTGGAATGGCATTTTTGGATAAACTCAAAGCCGGACTTTCAAAAACCAAAAACGCGATATTCAAGCAGGTGGACACCCTGCTCAAGAGCTTCGTCAAGGTCGACGAGGAGCTGATAGACGAGCTCGAGGAGCTGTTGATATGCGCCGACGTCGGCGTCTCGGCGACCGAGGAGATAACCGAGCGCCTGCGCGAGCAGATTAAGGACGGCAGACTCAAGGAAAAGGATCAGGTCATGCAGGCGCTGCGCGACATACTGACCGATATGATAGGCGAGGGAGAGCCGCTGCACCTTGACACCACGCCGTCTGTGATATTGGTTGTCGGCGTCAACGGCGCCGGCAAGACGACATCGATAGGCAAAATATCAAAGCGGCTCATCGAGAGCGGCAAGAAGGTCGTTGTCGCGGCGGCGGATACGTTCCGCGCGGCGGCCATCGACCAGCTGGCGGTATGGTGCGAGCGCTCGGGCGCCGAGCTTGTGCGCCAGCAGGAGGGTTCGGACCCGGCGGCGGTCGTGTATGACGCGGCTGGGTACGCCAAAAAGCATGGCGCTGACGTGCTCATCATCGATACGGCGGGACGTCTTCACAACAAAAAGAATCTCATGGACGAGCTGGCCAAGATAAACCGCGTCATTGACCGCGAGCTGCCCGGCTGTTCCCGCGAGAACCTGCTCGTGCTCGACGCAACGACAGGGCAGAACGCCATCATGCAGGCCAAGGAGTTCAGCCACGCCGCAAACATCACGGGGCTTGTGCTCAACAAGCTCGACGGCACCGCCAAGGGCGGCATCGTGCTCTCGATAAAAAAGGAGCTTGCGATACCGGTCAAGTTCATAGGAGTCGGCGAGAAGATCGACGACATGCAGCCGTTTGACGCGGGAGAATTCGTCGACACGCTGTTCAATTGACGTCACACTTCGATAATTGCAATGGGCAAAAAGGCAAAAATTATAGTTTCGTGCAGTGTCGCTATGGTAATTCTCGCCGTGGCGATGTGGCTCGCGCAGTGTGTGCTGATGCCGAAGTATATGTCGGACATCCCAGAGGGCGCGCTCATCGGAGAGTATTACGCAAGCGCGGGCGGGCATGACGTGCTGTTCGTCGGCGATTGCGAGGTGTACGAAAACTTCTCGCCGGTAACACTGTGGGAGGAGCACGGAGTGTCGTCGTATATCAGAGGAAGCGCGCAGCAGCTGATATGGCAGTCCTACTATATACTCGAGGAAATGCTTGAGTATGAGACGCCGCAGGTCGTCGTCTACAACGTGCTGGCGATGAAGTACGGCACGCCGCAGAGCGAGGCCTACAACCGTCTCAACCTCGACGGCATGAAAATGTCTTCATATAAAATGGCGGCCGTTCGCGCGTCAATGACGGAAGGCGAGTCTGCGCTCAGCTACGTTTTCCCGCTTCTGCGCTACCATTCGCGCTGGAGCGAGATAGGGGCGGAGGATTTTCGGTATATGTTCAGCCGGGACAGCGTCAGCTTTGCTGGATACCTCATGCAGACGGGTGTGCGCGGTATAGATCCGGCGTCGGTTCCGGCGGCCGTTCCGCTCGAGGATTACGAGCTGCCGGCGCTGTGCTGGGACTACCTCGACCGTATGCGTCAGCTGTGCGAGAAGCATGGCGTGCGGCTCGTGCTCATCAAGGCTCCGAGCCTCTATCCGCACTGGTATGACGAGTGGGACGCTCAGATGACCGAGTACGCCGGGCGGTACGGACTGAATTACTGCAACCTTCTTAAAGTATCGGACGACATAGGCATCGACTGGTCGAGTGACACCTACGATATGGGGCTTCACCTCAACGTCGACGGGGCGGAGAAGCTGTCCTCCTACTTCGGAGGCGTGCTGCGTGAGGAATGCGGCGTAACAGACCGCCGCGGCGACGATGCATACGCGGCACGCTGGGATGAGATAAGCCGCTCATATTATATAATGAAAAGGAAAGCAGGAAAAGTTTGAAACAAACATCTAACACATGTACTTTGCTACGACAAAAAAGAGTACAA
>CAVIBA010000032.1:13272-16114 GCA_963640785.1 Bulleidia sp. | reverse complement strand
GCGCTGAGAGCTGAGGCCTGCTCCACCGGTGAGATGATCAAGCTCAACCAGGAGAAGCTGCCCGGCTGCTACCTGCACCACACCGCCGTCAACGACGTTGCACGTGTGGAGGGTCGTACCTTTATCTGCACCCGCAAAAAGGAGGACGCCGGAAACATCAACAACTGGATGGATCCCAAGGAGTGCTACGAAAAGCTGTCCAAGCTGTACCGTGGCTCTATGAAGGGTCGCACCATGTATGTTATTCCCTATTCCATGAGTATCGTCGGCTCGCCATTCGCCAAGTACGGCATCGAGCTGACCGATTCCATCTATGTTGTTCTGAATATGCTTATCATGACCAGGGTAGGCAACTCCGTTCTCGAAGCTCTCGGCGACTCCCCTGACTACATCAAGGGTCTGCACGCCAAGGCACAGCTCGACGAGGAAAACCGTTACATCTGCCACTTCCCGGAGGATAACACCATCTGGTCGGTCAACTCCGGCTACGGCGGAAACGTTCTGCTCGGCAAGAAGTGCTTTGCTCTTCGTATCGCGTCCTACCTCGGCCGCAAGGAAAACTGGATGGCTGAGCACATGCTCATCCTCGGTATCGAATCCCCCGAGGGCGACACAAAGTACATCTGCGCCGCATTCCCCTCTGCCTGCGGAAAGACTAACCTCGCAATGCTCATTCCGCCTGAGTACTACGCAAAGAAGGGCTACAAGGTCTGGTGCGTCGGCGACGATATTTCGTGGCTGCGAGTCGGCGAGGACGGCAGGCTGTGGGCTGTCAACCCTGAGAACGGCTTCTTCGGCGTCGCTCCCGGCACCAATGAGAAGTCCAACCCCAACGCTCTGCACACCTGCATGAAGGACACTATCTTCACCAACGTTTGCCACAATCTTGATGACAACACCGTTTGGTGGGAGGGTCTTGATAACAATCCTCCTCACAACGCCGAGAACTGGCGCGGTGAGAAGTGGGATTACACCAAGTACGACAAGAACAACAAGGTTCAGACCGCGGGCGCTCATCCCAACTCCCGCTTCACAGCCAAGGCTGTCAACTGCCCCTGCCTGTCCCCCGAGTTCTATAACCCGAAGGGCGTGCCGATTTCCGCTATCGTCTTCGGTGGCAGACGCGCAAAGACCGCCCCGCTGGTCTACCAGTCCACGAGCTGGCAGAACGGTACCTTCGTCGGCTCCATCATGGCCTCCGAGACTACCGCAGCCGCCGCAGGCGCTGTCGGCGTAGTTCGCCGCGACCCTATGGCAATGCGCCCCTTCGTCGGCTACGATATGGGCGACTACTGGGCACACTGGCTCAAGATGGGCACCGTCATTCCTCACACGCCCAAGATCTTCCATGTTAACTGGTTCCGCACCGATGATGAGGGCAACTTCATCTGGCCGGGCTTTGGCGACAACATGAGAGTTCTTATGTGGATCCTGGCTCGCTGCGAGGGCAAGGTCGACGCTGACATCACTCCTATCGGCTACATTCCTCACGCCGAGGACATCTGCATCGACGGTCTCGATGGCGTCACTCTCGACACCATCAAGGAGCTGCTGAAGGTCGACACCGAGAGCTGGCTGGCCGACATCAAGAACATCAGAGAGTTCTACGCACAGGTCGGCGACAGAGTTCCGGACGCTATGTACGACGAGCTCGCCGCGCTGGAAGCAAGACTCTCCAAGTAATTTTCAAAGCACCATCGTCCCCCGCCCCGCGGGTGACGAAAAGCCTCCGTATGGTTTCCGTACGGAGGCTTGTTTTTGTTCCGGCAATCTATGTAGCTAAGACATTTTCGAGATCATTTCCGAAGCCCGGCCCCGAGGCAGACGTACTGCTCCGTTCCGGTTCTTTGTTGTGCGTCGGACATAGGAACGCTACTTGTTTATAATATAACATATGATACACTACGCACTCTCTCCTGTCAACCCCAAAATGCGCCGCAAACAAAAAAATCGTCCCGATCCGCCGTATCCGCAGCGTAACCGGGACGATTACAGGCTTCATCGCACAACTCCGACGGCGCAATTGCAGTGCGTCTTCCGGACAATGTGCAGTGAGGCCTCTATTCACTTTTCAGCCGCTATGATGTAGCAGTAGACCGGCTGGCCGCCGTAGACTGCGGACACGTCGCCCGCACGGCCGCCGACACCGGCGGATATGATGTCAACCATCTCCTCGGCCTCAGCTTCCTTTATGCTGCGGCCATAGTAGAGCGTCAGGTTCTCACATTCGGGAATGAGGCCTGCGAGCTTGCGCAAGAGACCCTCAAGCGTATCGTCGGCCAGCTTCACCTTGCCCTCGGCAAGCCCTATGAACTGGTGCTTTCTCACAAACAGCCCACCGACATCGGCGTCACGCACGGCGCGCGTGACCGAGAACGAGGCTACGCTACTGATTGCCGACCGCATCTCACTGACGTTTTCGTCCGGCTCACGCGACTCGTTGAAGGCGAACAGCGCCGAAACTCCCTGCGGCAGCGACCGCGTCGGTATGACCGCGACGACGGTGTTCTGCGCAAGCGTCGCCGCCTGCTCAGCCGCAAGAATGATATTGCCGTTGTTCGGCAGCACTATCGCGTGCTCGCACGGGCAGCTCTCGATGGCCTTCAGAATGTCGTCCGCAGACGGGTTCATGCTCTGACCGCCGCTGATGACAACATCGGCGCCGAGTCCCTTGAACACGTCGTCAAAGCCCTTGCCTGGAGAGACGGCAAACACGCCGTATTTTTTGCGCTCGGGCTCGTGCGCGGGCGCTGTCTCAGCCGGAGCGGTCACAAGTCCGCTGTGCTGTATCTTCATATTCTCGACCTTTGGGCGATAAGCCCCAATATCAGGCGCCTATAGG
>CAVIBA010000032.1:9730-13262 GCA_963640785.1 Bulleidia sp. | reverse complement strand
ACAGCATACCGAGCACCGTCAGCGGCTCGTTTGTGTGTATGTGAACCTTTAGCATCTCGCCGTCCCAGGTCAGCACCATGCTGTCTCCTAACGGCGACAGACGGGCGCGGAGAGAGCGCACGGTAGACTCGTCAAACGAGCTGTCTGTGTCGACAAGGCACTCGGTGCAGAACGAGAACTTTATCTCGGCGTCGTCGAATATATCGAAGTCCGCCGCCACACTGGTCGCAGCGCTCATCGACGCCGCCACGACAGCCGTCGCCTCGGACAGCTTTTCGCCGCGCGCCTCGGCGCGCATACCCTCCAGTATGCGGACGAACCCAAATCCGCCCGAGTCGACGACATGCGCGCGCTTGAGGGCGGGCAGCATGTCAGGCGTGCGCTTAAGTACCTCCTCGGCGTTGCGGTAGAGCAGATCAAGCAACTCGCCGAAGTCAGCAGGCACGTTTTCGATTCCTGACGCGCACTCGCGCATAACCGTCAGTATGGTTCCCTCCACCGGCTTGTCGACCGCCGCCGCGGCCGACCTTGCGCCCTCGCGTACAGCCGTGAGCATAAGCGCAGTGTCCGCCTCGTCGTGACCGTCAAACACCTTGGCCGCGCCGCGGAAGAACAGCGACAGTATAACTCCGGAATTGCCGCGCGCAGCGCGCATCATGTCCCTCGCCGCCGAGGCTGAAACCTCGCCGAGCGTCGGAAGTGCGAGCGACGCGGGCTTGATTCCCTCCATAGTCATGCTCATATTGGTACCGGTATCCCCGTCCGGCACAGGAAAAACATTAAGGCCGTTGACCGTCTCCCGATGAGCCAGCAGGCAGGCGGCACCTATACGGACAAGCTCGCCGTAACGTGTGCCGTTTATGACAGTCATGCCTTATCTCCTCCCGTCGCCGAGAAGCATTCCGGCCACGCACCCGGCCAGAGCTGCAATAGTGCAGCCCGTGACGAAGAACAGTGCATTGCGCTGCGAAATTCTGCGGGCAAGTGCGGAGTAGGCGTAGCGGCTGTCGCGCGGGGGGGTCTTCATTGAACGCGCGATGTGCCCGGCCTTTTCGTTTTCATAGCGTCTGCGGCACTCGGGGCAGACGGCAAGATGCTCGGATATGAGCGCGGTAGTCTCCGCGCCGGTTTCCTTGTCTATATACAGCGGGAGCAGATCCCGTACAACAGAACACTTAATCATTCAACAGTTTCTCCTTTATCATATTTTTGGCGCGATGGTAGATGACCTTTGCCGAGTTCTCCGAGATGCCGAGCTTCATTGCAATCTCGCGGAACGGCAGCTCGCCGTAAATCCGCAGGATGAGCACGTCGGCGTACTTCGCCGGCATTGAGGCAATGGCGCGGCGAACCTGCTCGGCCTCCATCTCTCTTACTATGCGGTAGCCCGGCTCGTCGGAAAGCGGCGCCTCCGGCTCGGTTACATAAAGGTCTATGACGATATTTTCATGCCTCGCATGACGCAGATGCTTGAAAAACATATTTTTCGCGATAGCGGCCAGCCACGTGAACATCTCGCATTCCCCGCGGTATCGAGGCAGCGACTTGTAGGCCTGATAAAACGTCTCCTGCGTCAGATCCTCTGCGGTCTCGTGCTCGTGGCACAGCTTATACAAAAACGAATACACCCGGCGATAGTAGGCGCGGTATATCGTTTCAAATGACACGTCGTTACTAATCATGACAGCTCCTTTCCTTCGTTTATATAAAGTTGGTACCGCTCCCTCCGAAAAAGTTACAGAAAAAGCATTTTTACATACAATAAAATAGTATACTCACCGCCTGAAGCAGGCTTCCGATCACCACAAAGACGTGAAACACCGTGTGGCATATCGGCTTTTTTCTGCCGACGCCGTAAAGCACCGCGCCGACCGTGTAGGCGACGCCACCGCCGAGCAGCCAGAGAAATCCGGCCAGCCCCATAGTTTCAAGTGTGGCGCGCAGGGCGATTATTATGCACCAACCCATTCCGATGTAGCATATCATATTGAATCTGCCGTACTTTTTGTGGTCTATCGCGGCAAAAACGACGGCGAGCGAGGCGAGCCCCCACTCCGCGCCGAATATCACCCACGCGACAACCGGGTGCGCCGTCCGTACGGACGAGAGCAGCACCGGCGTATATGTTCCGGCGATAAGGAAGTAGATGGTGCAGTGATCGATGATCTGCATGACCTTCTTGCCCATGCAAGGGCGCAGGCCGTGGTAGACGCTCGAGACAGTATAGAGTGCAATCATGGACGCGCCGTAAATACTGCCCGACACCACGCCCCAGACGTTGGAGTGCATGGTAGCGATTATCACCGATAGCACCAGCACCACAACACCGAGCGCACCGCCGACTATGTGAGTTACCATATTAGCACAGTCCTCACCTCGGGTGTAGGACGGCAGGACTCTGTCCTTCAGAGGAGTGCGGGTCATTTTTCGTCCGGCCTCCGCTCCTCACCGTAGAAATAGGCAGCGACGGTGTAGGGGCCGCAGTGAGAGCCGATTATGGTTCCGATGTCGTAAACGTTTATAGCGGCGGCCTGCGGGAAACGCTCGACCAGCGCCGCGCGCAAAAGCTCTGCGTCCTCGGGACAGTTGGAGTGGCTGATGAAGCATTTGCCGGTGTAGCCCTCGCCGCCATCAGCCGTCGCAGCCATCAGGTCGCTGATACGGTGGATCGCGTTCTTCTTGCCGCGAACCTTGTCGTAGGCAATGATGCTGCCCTTTTCGTTGAGCTTCATGATGGGGCAGATGTTGAGTATCGCGCCGAGCATGGCGGTAGGACCCGAGACGCGCCCGCTGCGCTTGAAGAAGCGCATGTCGGAGCTGAAGAAGTGGTGCTGTATGCGCCCGCGGTTGTTAAGCACCCAATCGGCGACCTCGTCGAACGAAGCGCCGCTGTCGCGCAGATCGGCCGCCAGCTCAACAAGCAATCCGAAGCCGGAGGAGCCGCAGCGCGAGTCAATGACGACCAGCTTGCGGTCGGAATATTTTTCCCTGACGCGCTCGGCCGCGGCGACAGCGTGGTTGTACGAGCCGGACATGCCCGAGCTGAACGCGATGTGAAGCAGATCGCCCTTATCGAGCTGACTATCAAAATATTCCTCGTACTGAACTTCATTTATCTGTGACGTTGAGGGCAGATGCTCGCCCTTGAGCATTTCGTAAAAATTCGGGAGCGCTGCAGGGTCGCGAAGCATGTCGTCGACGTAGGTCTTGCCGTTTACACTGTAGGTGTAAAACAGGACGGGAATGTCGCGGCTGCTTACATAGCTGTAAGGAAGGTCGACCGTCGACTCGCAGCTGAGTATGAACTTGTGTTCCATTGGATGATACCTCACTTGTGTTTTTTTCGATACTATCATGTTAATACCTGAAGCCAGGCTGTTCGTTACAAAAATAATACAACTAAGCCCCAATAAATGCAACCTACGCTACACCTCCCGGCTTCTACTGATGCTCGGGAGCATTCTACCAGCGACAAAAATCGGCTCTACTGTGGGTAGAATCGTGCGATTTCCGTGTATACCGACGTATATTG
>CAVIBA010000032.1:0-9720 GCA_963640785.1 Bulleidia sp. | reverse complement strand
CTTTCATATATAAAATAATGAAGTTTTTCGCCCGAGCAAAAATTTTTCTGATTTTTTTGTTTTTTTCGGGAACAAAAACGACTCTTCACCGTCAGTAAATGCGTAAAACAAATTCTGAAAGGAAACAAACAAAAATGAAACGCTTTTTAACCCTTTTCTTAGTCCTGGCCATGATAGTTGTGGCCGCATCCGCCTGCACCACCAACCCGAATGGTGACGGCTCCGACACAACCACCCCGAAGTCCGACACAACTACCCCCGGCGTCAGCTCTGACACCACCCCCGGTGGCAACACCTCGGACGACACCACTCCGAGCACACCCGACACCTCCGCTCCCGACGAGAACCTCAACACCGCCGAGACGCTGGTCGCTTACCTCAGGAAGCTCGTCGCCGAGAACCCCAACGCAAGCGCCGAGAAAATCGCCAACCTTTATCTGAAGCATGAACTGCTTGCAAACGTCGGCCTGATGGTCGCGTCTCAGCCCTACCCCACTGACCACGAGGCTTATGTCGCAGGTCTCAAGTCCGACTTCAAGATTCCGCAGTTCCAGTCCGTGACTCAGATCGCCCCCATGATGATGCCAAGCACATTCATCACCAACATATTCGTGCTTGACGCTTCCACCAACGTCGAGGACTACGCAAAGCAGATTCTCGACAACGCCAACCCCGCATGGAACGTCTGCGTCGTCGTCAATGAGGTCGCCGTCGGATATGCCGGAAATATGGTATTCCAGGTTATGACCAACGGCATCGAGCCCGAGACCGTGGAGGACACTACCGACAGCGTTCTCGAGTACACTCTCGACGCTGCAAACATCGATACTTACACCGTTCCCTTCACCCTCTCCTCCTCCAAGGGCTTCGAGTACTCCGGCGTCAAGGACAACGCCTCCGCAGTTGAAAACGACGCTTCCATGGCTACCTCCGACAACTTCTCCGTCCGCGTTCTCAAGCTGACCGACAAGTCCAAGGCTGAGGCAGTTATGAACGAGATGAAGGCTAATCTGACCGCTCCCGAGGGCTCCATCGTCATGACCGCAACCCAGGGCTCCTACGTCATCGCCGTTATCGCCGCAAATGACGTATGCCAGACCGTGGTCGACAACTTCAAGACTCTTGTAGCTGAGAATCTGTAATCATGGTATTTTCAAGCATACCGTTTCTGTATTACTTCTTCCCCGCCGTTCTTATCCTCTATTTTATAGCGCCACGGCGGGTTAAGAATTACGTTTTGCTGCTTGCCGGCATAGTGTTCTACTTCTACGGCGAGCAGCGGCTGGTCCTGCTCATGCTCTTTACATCTCTGTGGGACTACGGTTGCGCTATGTTGATAACCCTCACCCGCGCCAAAGACAAAAAAGTCTGGCCGCGGGTAGGGCTTATAGCCTCGATAGTAATGGACGTCGGCATACTCTGCTACTTCAAGTACACCGACTTCTTCATCGCCAACATAAACGCTATCGCAGGCACAAAGATCCCCCTGCTCGGTATTGCTCTGCCTATCGGCATCAGCTTTTATACCTTCCAGTCAATGAGCTATGTCATTGACGTCTACCGTGACAAGGTGAAGGCCGTCAAGAACCCCTTCACCTACGCCACCTATCTGACGCTGTTCCCCCAGCTTATCGCGGGGCCTATCGTCAGATTTGAGACGGTAGCCGCCGAGCTTGAGAATCGCACGCACTCCTTCGACAAAATATCGTCCGGTGCTATGCGTTTCACAGTCGGTATGGCAAAGAAAATACTCATCGCTAACGTTCTCGGAGAGTTCTGCGCGAACTTCTCAAGCGTCCCCGAGAAGACGGTCGTCCTCTGCTGGCTCTACGCTATTATGTACAGCCTTCAGATTTACTTTGACTTCTCCGGTTACAGCGATATGGCAATCGGTCTTGGCAGAATCCTCGGCTTCGAGTTCTGCGAAAACTTCGATTACCCCTACATTTCCAAGTCCGTCACCGAATTCTGGCGGCGTTGGCACATGTCGCTCGGACAGTGGTTCCGCGACTACATCTACATCCCGCTCGGCGGCAGCCGCAACGGCACTGCGCGCTGGCTGCTCAGCGTCTTCACAGTCTGGTTCGTTACCGGAATGTGGCACGGCGCAGGCTGGAACTTCATCATATGGGGACTGTTCTTCGGCGTACTGCTCGTGCTCGAAAAGCTGTTTCTGCGTAAGTTCTTCGATAAGATTCCCCGAGTCTTCTCGCATATATACACCTTGCTGGCGGTTGCAGTCAGCTTTGTGATATTCTCCTGCACCGAAAACCTCGGCGGATTCTCCGCCGGACTTTCACACATCGCCTCCATGTTCGGCTTTGGCGGACTTCCCTTCATCGCGTCCTCCACGCTGTACTACCTGCGCGACTACGCTTTCGTCATTGTGCTCGGCGTTATCGGCTCCACGCCGCTCGTCCGCAACACCTGCCGCAAGCTGTGTGACAAATTCACCGTGGCAAATCTCGCAACTCCCGTCGCAATGGCAGCTATGATACTGCTGTGCGTCTGCGAGCTGTCTGACGCCACCTTCAACCCCTTCCTTTACTTCAATTTCTGACGGAGGCAACTTTTATGAATAAAATTCAGAAAATATCGTCGATAATCACCGCGTCA
This sequence comes from Bulleidia sp., assembly GCA_963640785.1. Classification (GTDB taxonomy): domain Bacteria; phylum Bacillota; class Clostridia; order Oscillospirales; family CAG-272; genus UMGS1002. The sequence goes on along the minus strand of CAVIBA010000032.1, from coordinate 7,104 downwards.
CTGTTTTTGGTACTGATACTCGGCGGCTCGCTGTTCTGCATCATCGCACCGGACCAGGCCGTCTCGGTTACAGAACGCCGCCAGTTGGCACAGTTCCCGACGCTGAACTCGGAATCCATAAACAGCGGCAAGTTCTTTGAGGATTTCGACAAGTACGCCGCCGATCAGCTCCCCATGCGCGACACGCTGCGAGGCATCAAGGCCTTCACCCGCTTCAACCTGCTCGGCCGACTTGAAAACAACGGTATAGTCATCCGCGAGGGTACCGCCATCAAGCTGACCACCTCCTATAACGAAGCGCTTCTCAAGGCCAACGTCAAGCTGTGGAACAGCATAAAGGATAACTTCACCTCGGCAAATCTCTACTACTCAATCGTTCCCGACAAGGGCTACTTCCTCTCCGACACCTACTATCCGCACCTTGACTACGACAAGCTGATGGATACCGTCCGCGAGAATGCCCCCTCCGGCGCGAGCGAGATAACCATTGCCGACCGTCTGAAGCTCACCGATTACTACTCCACCGACCTTCACTGGAAGCAGGAGTCCGTCTATCCCATCGCGGCATACCTTGCCGAGGTGCTCGGAACCACGATTGACGCGGAGCAGTCCTACACCGACAGAAACCTCGGTGATTTCTACGGCGTTTACGCCGGCCAGAGCGCCCTGCCCCTCGACCCCGACTCGCTCACAATACGCGAAAACAGCACCACGCAGTCGGTCAACGTCTACGTCTACCGTTCCTCCGGAATGAAGATCAAGCGCGTACCCTCCGCGGTCTACAACATTTACTCCATGTCCGCGGACGATATGTACTCCGTATTCCTTGCAGGCTCTGAATCCATCGTCGAGATTGAGAACCCCAACGTCAGCAACGGCAAGACCCTCGCAGTCTTCCGCGACTCGTTCTCCTCCTCGCTTATGCCCTACCTCATGTCCGGCTATGAGCGCATTATCATGTTCGATACGCGCTACATGGCGAGCAGTATTCTCGGCTCCCTCAAGCAGCTTCGCCTGTCCGAGGTCACCGACGTGCTGTTCCTCTACTCGGTAACAACCATCACCGAGACCGTCATGAGATAAACACAAAATAAAGGCATCACCGCGCAATTGCACCATCGGAATTACGCGGTGACGCCTAAAAAAGCGAACAGCCACGGCTGTTCGCTTTTTTGGTTTTCAGTTCTTCAGTTCTTCTCTGCCACCATACCGTTAACTGCGCAGTACAACATGACAAGCGCTACGCTCAGCAGTGTGCCGCCGATAATGTCGGTAAACCAATGCACGCCCGAGATCAGTCGTCCGACGACCATAAATGCGCTCAACACAGCCATCACGCCGAGCACCTCCCGACGCACCGCGCTTCCCTTTATGCGCTCGCCAAGCTGCATCATGGCAGTTGGGATAACGCACAGCGTAAGCATCGTCGTCGAGGACGGATAGGACACCTCAAGAACGCCCTCAATCAGCACCGGCCTGTAATTTATAACGACATTCTCAAACAAAAGATACGCCGCCATGACCAGCACATAAAAGCCGCCAAGCACTAAAATACTGCGGTCGACCTTGAGAAAACTCCGCCGCCTTATCAGCTGCACGAGTCCGAGTATCGCAAAGCCAAACACTATGGCGAACGGCACAAGTCCGAGCCAGTCGGTCATGGTGTAGAGCGTCATGTGCACGCCCGTCAGCTCGTGAACGAAGCCGTTCAGCGCCGCGAAGCCGACCTCAGAGCTCTCCGGCCCTATTGCCCTGACGTCAATGTAGCTGACCGCCAGCGTCCACAGCACAAACAGCACGCCGAACGCCAGCGCGATAATGAGATTTCTTTGATTTTTCTTCATAGTTTAATCCGTCCTTCCCGTTTTCATCGTGTTCTCTCGCAATATTTTCTCACTCAATCGATTTTCCTACCCACTCGTCGAGAAACTCCCACGACAGCGTCTCGCCGAAGCTCGTCGGAATCTCACGGTACGCCCGAAGCTCAGCCTCATCAACGCCCGCCCGACGTATTTTTTGTAAAGCGCGATCATCGAGAAAAGCGCGCCTATGCTGTTGGCAATCAGTATAACCTCGTTGTATCCGCGCCCCCGTTCTGCGCTTAACCAACGTCAGTCAGCAGTATTGTAACAGCACTCCACGCCATAATCAATAGCCACGGAATAAATTATTGAAATCTTAATAAGCTCAGAACAAACTCAAACGCAAAACATGCGGTCCGGATGCCTCCGGAACAGCATGCTTTCTGTTGCATACCGCGGCGGGCAGCCCCCGTCGGCTCACTCCGCGAACTGCCGTGCGTAGTCGGCAAGCTCGTCGAAAACGCCGTCCGTCGCAGCGATTATGTCACAGCCGCGATCCATGCGCCACTCGCTTCCGTCAAAGCAGGAGCCGCGGCAACCAGCCTCGGTCAGTATGACCTGCGCCGCGGCGTAGTCCCACGGCTTGAGCTTTTTTGACATGAAGGCGTCCGCACGCCCGGCCGCCAGCTGCATAAGATCGACCGCCGCCGCACCCATCGAGCGTATATCCTGAACCTTGTCAAAAAGCCCGTGCATCATGCGGAAGGTGTGCTCGCTCTCGCCCTTGTAATACGGCGAAAATTCAACCAGCGCAAGGCATTCGTGCAGACTCTCGCGGCGACGCGCGTGTATAGGTCTGTCGCCGAGGAAGGCACCGCGGCCGCGCTCGGCCGAGAAAAGCTCGCCGAGAAACGGATTGTAGACAACGCCCGCCGTCGGCACGCCGTGCTCATAGTAGCCAAGCGATATGGCGCTGTAACGGAAGCCGTGCATGAGATTCGTCGTGCCGTCAACGGGGTCAAGTATGAAGGCGCGGCCGTTCGGGTCGTATGGATTGGCCTTGCTCTCCTCCGCCACAAAGACGACGTCCGGGAACAGCTCCGCCAGCCGCTCGCGCAAACGCTCCTGAACGCTCAGGTCCGACATGGTCACATAATCCGCGTCGCCCTTGACGGTGACGCTGCCCGACAGCTCCCTGTCCTCGAGCAGCTTACCCGCTTCGAGCACAAGGCGCTTCATTGTTTGAAGAATTTCTCTCATTTTGAACCTCCGGAATTATTTTACGTTGTATTCGGTACAAACGTCGTAATCGGCGTCATGCCCCATTGAAATATCGACAAGTCCGTAGTCGGACACGCGGTAATTGGTGATTCCCTCAGCAGCAAGACGCTCGTTGAACACCGTCCAGACGAGGTCGTCGCAGCAGGAGACCAGCATCTTCGGCGACACCGCCGCGAACCACGCAGGCGTGCTCGAGGTGAATGCGCCGTGGTGGTTTGTCTTCATGACATCGGCCTGAAGACGCTCGCCGTACTGCCCCGCGAGCTTCAGCTCATGGCTCGCATACAGATCCCCCCACGAAAGAAAGCTGGACTTTCCGTATGTAAATTTCATCGCAAGTGATACGTTATTGACGATCTCGTCGTCGAATTTGTCGGGGTTCATGTCCTCGTCGACCGGGTTGAACAGCTCGATGCCGACGCCGCCGACCTCTAGCTTATCGCCCGCGCGCACGTGATTGCGCACATCTGTTCCGTGCTCTGAGAGGTATGCGATGAGCGCAGTTTCCATCTGCTTGTACTCAAGGCCGGACGTGAGGTAGGTACCGATACCGCCGCCCGCAGTCTCAAAGAAATAGCGCGCGACCGTCATGGAGTTGCCGACGTGGTCTTTGTGCGGGTGCGAGGTGACAAAATAGTCGAGCCGCGCTATACGAAGCGACTCAATCAGCTCCATCACGTGACGTCCGCAGGCCGGAAGACCCGAGTCGATGGCCATGGTCTGGCCGTTCGGGAATATCAGCATGAGAAAATCACCGGATTTGCCCTTGCAGTCTGGAACGGTGAGGTCAGGGACGACAACGTGCATCCTACCGTCGCCGCCGCGGGCGATAATGTCGGCGAGCTTGTCCGTCATGGCGATGTAGCGCGTCGTGAGCGGTGCGTAATCAAACGTGGGGGCCGCGAGTATCGGCTTGTTCCCGCGCGACGAAAGACTGACGCGAACCTGTCGCTGCCACTGCGTCTCGGTTCCGTTGAAGCTGACGTGCTCGACTGCCTCATCGCTTGAGAAGGCCTTGAAATCAATCGCCCGCAGTGTCGACGGCAGCGACACACGCCGCAAAGCAGTGCACTTATCAAAAGATTTGGGGCCTATGACCTCCACTCCTTCCGGAATTGTGACCTCCTCCAGCTTCTTCGCTCCCGCAAAGCAGCTGCAACCGAGGTAAGCGGCCGTGCTCGGAATGGTGATTCTCTCAAGCGCCGCAAACTCGCAGAAGGTGTAGCCGCCGACCACGGTTATTCCGGGCTGTATCACGACATCCGTGACGCTGTTGCGGTAGGGTACGAAAAGCGAGGCACGGGCGTTTATGTAGTCTGCCATGGGGCCGTGACCGCTGACTGTGAGCACAACGCGGTCGCCTTCACAATCCACACTGTACGTAGCATCGGCGCCGCAGACGCCTTTACAAATGTTCTCCACATCTGACTCCTGATAAATATATTTCGCTACTGATTATACTACAATCCGTCGCTTTTTTCAAGGCTTCGCCGCGCAATTCCGGACGAAAAAGCTGCAATTCGGCGCGCTGTTAAGTTTTTGCGCCGTGAGGCCTCAAGTGCAGATACCGCACTGACTGTCATTTTCCGATATTTCTGCGCATATTTTCAATCAGCGCCCCGCCGTTTACCTTGAGCCAGCGCCCGGCCTCCCTGTAATCCGGCAGCACACGCCCGACCTCCGCCCAAAATTTTGCCGAATGGTTCATCTGCCTGCGGTGGCACAGCTCGTGCACCACAACATAATCGAGAACCTCCGGCGGCGTCAGCATAAGAAGGCAGTTAAAGTTGAGATTGCCCGCGGCCGAGCAGCTGCCCCACTTGGAAACCTGATTTCTTATCGTCACGCGCCCGACGCCGACGCCGACCAACGGCGCAAAATGACGCGCCCGAGCCGGTATAACCTCACGTGCGCGCTCAGCCAGCTGTGCGACGACGTCATGTGTCAGTTCGGGCGCGGACGAGCGCTCAGCGGCCGCCATCACCTTGGCGCGCATGCTGGCTATCCACCCCGCCCGCTCGCGGACGAGCGCCGAGATGTCGCTGTCCTTCATCCTGCGCGGTGCGCGGACTATGACGCTGCCGTCGCCCATTACCTGAATCGCAAAGCTGCGCCGATCGCTTCTCACCACGCTGTAGCTCATCTCCTCCATGCCATCACCTCCGCTCTATATAATACCACATTTGCTTTATCTTTGCAAGCTATATTCGTCGCTTTTTGCATCAAAAAGCACTGCAAGCCTGAGCTTGCAGTGCTGAATTTTACCATTTTGGAAAACCGCCTCACTCCGCGTGTCCGAGCGTAACTGTGACGATCTGCGCCGCATAGGAATTTCCGGACGGAACCTGAACGGTCAGCGACACCGTCTCGCCCGCGGCGTAGTACTCAAGCAGCTCACGCAGTGCGGCAGTCGTCGTCACACGGACGCCGTCGAAGTGCGTGATGACGCTTCTCGCCGTGATCCCGGCTGCCTCGGCAGGGCCGCCCGCGCTCACCTCGGCAACATAAATTCCTCTCGGAATTCCGTACGCCGACTCTATCGCAGAGGTCACATCCTCGCAACTAATGCCTAAATAAGCCGCATTTTCAGCCGAAACTTTTTCCCTTGTGACACGGTTCATGAGCGTTTCGATAACAGGCACGGCGGTCTCCATCGAGATTGCGTAGCCCATGCCCTCGACGTTTGTAGAGCTGTACTTGGCCGAATTTATGCCGATAACCTCGCCGCGCATGTTGAGCAGCGCGCCGCCGCTGTTGCCGGGATTGATGGCGGCGTCCGTCTGTATCATGACTGCCGTCGACGTGCTTATCGTGCGTCCGAGCGCGCTGATAATTCCCGTCGTCACCGACTGGCCGTAGCCCAGCGCGTTGCCGATTGCCACCACCTGCTGACCGACCTCAAGGTCGTCGTCAGTGCTAAGCGTCGCTATGCGGATGGCCTGCTTGGTCTCATCCGAAATGTCCGCGAGCCGCACCGAAATGACAGCAATGTCGTTGTCCGAATCAGCGCCCTTGACCGAGGCGCTCACGACCGTGTCGTCAATAAAGCTGACGGACAGCGTCTGGGCGTCCTCGATGACGTGGTTGTTGGTGACGATGAGCAGCTCGGTCTCGTTCTGCGCGATTATGATGCCGGAGCCGCTGCTCGTGACCTCCTGCGTCTGCGTCTGTCCACGGCCGAACATGCCGAAGTAGTTCTGCACCTCCTCGACCGAGGTGTTCGTGATGGCCACCATCGCCGGCATTGCCGCACGCGCCACGTCGCTGACATCCAGCGACTGACCGCTCACCACGCCGTCGTCGGTAACGCTCACGCGGCCGATTGTGCTGCCCGACGAGGTTCCGGTAAGCGACAGCCCGCCATCTGCGCCGGACGTGCTGCCCGACGTACCGTTCGAAGAATTGCAGGTCGTTTCCGCAGTATCCGCGGGCTGCGATTCAGCGGACGCGCCGTCGGAGGGCAGCAGCCGCGACACGCCGTAAAACGACACCGAGGCCACGCTTCCGAACAGCGCCGCACCGACAGCAATCGCGCACATGCGACGCCACAAGCCGCCCTTGCCGCCACTGTCTCTTTTGCCGCGCCGATCTTCTTTATCGCCTCTGCCGCCACGGACGCCGTTGCCGCAGCTGTCGTTGCTAACGCCGTCGTTCTCGACGCCCGTCGCATCGTTCACGCTGTCGTTTTCAACGTTGTTGACGCTATGGCTTGCATCATCAATTCCGGTGTTGCCTGCTTCGGTATCGAACCGCATCAGGTATTCATCATTTCTGTATTCTTCCATGTTAAAGCTCCTTCCGGCAGCCGCTGCGGCTGTCCCTTTTTTGTTGACACAATTATACCGTTCATAACTTAACAAAACCTAAAAAAACCGGTGACGAAAGCCTGAATATGTGTGAATTTTATTTCACTGTAAAGTGGATATTTTGTATACCCGTGCTGCTTTTTATGCACAATATGATTTAAGGCATCACCGCGCAATGTCCGAGTGGCACACTTGCCGGGCATCTTTTCCGTCAT
>CAVIBA010000031.1:0-16534 GCA_963640785.1 Bulleidia sp. | reverse complement strand
AATATATCTCCTCCATGGCGAAGTGGTGCTCCCTCACCAGCGTCAGCGCGTCTATCGCGCCGGACAGCATGCTGTCGTACGCCCGCCCGGCGTGTATCGTCTCGTTGACGGCGTCCTCGCCCGCCGGCAGGTTGAGCGACGACATTTCTATCGGGAAGCACGCCCGCCCGACGTTCGCGTCGGTTACGACTATCGCCACCCGGTCGCGCTCGAGCATGACGCCGTCCACGCGCTCGGGGTCAATCGGGTCGCGCGATAACGTGACCGCGAGCCCGCGCAGACGCGCCTGCTCGACGACGCAGTCGAGCAGACGGTGCGCCGTCATAAAGCTGTCGCGGACAGTGTAAAGCGTCTTCGCCTCGATAATAAAGCAATCCGATGTTGCCTGCCCCGTCATACCGACGGCGTTGAGCAACGCCGTTCTCGCGCGGAAGCCGTCGCCGGGCTCGGTTCCCGCCAGCATGGACGCGGCGTACTGCTCAAGCGCTCGCCCGTCGACAAGTGTCTGACCGATGCCGCGTATCACGCCGCACATGTCGAGGCACCCCGAAAGCCAGCCGTACGCCTGACGCCACGCCAGACGCTTGAGTCTTTCGTGCTCGACGAGCTCTCCGCGCCGCTCGTGCAGACGTTTTGCGTCCCAAAAGTCGCCGAGGTTGACCAGCTGCTCGACAACGCCGGGATGCGCCGGCTCCCAAACGTGTGGCGGCGTGCCGTCAAGCACGGCGAGCGTTTCGTCGCCGCGACAGAGCAGTATCCCGTCAAGCGACGACGGGTCGGACGAGCAGTAGTATCTCCGGCACGCCCACCCACGGGTGGCCGCATACTTCTCGACCTCGCGCATAAACCGGCTCTTGCCCGTCCCCGGCCCGCCTTTGATGACAAAAATCCTTCCCGCCTCCCCGAACACCTCCGGGTAGTAATTTGCAAATCCCCGCCCGCTGTTCGAGGCGGCAAAATATCCGTCGACCGTCATAAATCTCTCCTACTACTAAAATAAAAACCGGAAGCCTTGACTTCCGGTTTTGTGTTTGGCCAATAAGTGCGCTTACTTCTGGACTATCTTGACATCCGTCGGCTTGATGCCCGCCTGCTCGTAGACTATCTCGTTGATTATGGCGATGTCGCTCTGCGTGAGCTTATCGGCCTTGACAACGACGTTGATAGAGCCGGAGCTTATGACCGCGACGCACTGCTCGAAGCCCTTGGCGACGACAAGCGTCTCGATGTTGGACTCGGCCTCCATGTCCTTGGCAATCTTGCTTATGTCGGCAAGCGCCTGCGTCTTGGCGGCCTCGTCGGATTTTGCGTTGTCGACCACGGACTGAAGAACCTCAAGCGCCTCGTCGCGCGCACGTGCGCGGCTGACCTGGGTCGACGAGAAATAGCTGTCGTCCGTAGCCGATGTCTTGTCGCCCGCGGCGTAGCCTCCGGCCGTCGTCTGCGCGTCGCCCGAGCTCATGCCTGCGCTTGCGTCGTAGTCGCCGAAGCCCTTGTCGCGATTGGCGAAAATAGCCCAGTTCAGCACAACCGCCACACCTATCAGCAGGACGACCCCCGCTATAATAAGATTCCGCTTTCCGACTCGCTCCACAAATCGCTTTGCCGGCGAACTTTCCTGCTCGTAAACCATCTCAATACCTCCCGATGTTTTTGTTTTTGTTTGTTGTGTTACATTATATTTGACATCCCGCACCTATATGACTGTTCAGCGGCCAGTGACGTAAATTTTATTTGAACCTATATTATATGCGGCACCAAGCAGCGCTGTCAGCCGCCGCACGACCTCCGGGTCCGACCCGCCGCGGCAGACGATGCCTATCCCGCTTATGCGCGGCGTGCGCTCTGTGAGGTAGACGGTGCGTTCGGACGAGCCGTTTCCCACGGTTACATATTTTATCTGGCCGCCCGAGCCGTAATCGGCGCGCGTGTCCGCCGCGTAGACGTACTCGTACCCGCGCTCAAAGCTGACGGCCACCGTCACGTCCGACACGCCGCCGACGCTGTCGCACAGCTCCTCAATCTCGCGGCGCACCTCGCGCGCGTAGGCGTCGAACGCCTGACTCTGCTCCGACTGTGCCGTCCCCGACGCCGCCCCGCCGTCGGACGCGCCGAGCCTGCCGCCGAATATCAAAAGCAGTATCCCCCCGAGCGCCAGAAGCCCGAGCAGCACCAGCTTTTTGTCCGGCACCTTGAATTTTTTCTCCATACTCTCCCCCGCTTACCCGGCCACCGTGCACCGGCAGCCGAAAAGTTCACCGATATACGCCTCGATTTCATAAGGGTCGCGGAACAACGCCGTGCCGGACAGTATGACAGTCACCTCGTCCACGTACAGCTCGCCCTCGCGCTCCCCCGTCGCCACTCTGACGTGGCACTGCTCCTCCGGTATGTCAAACCGCTCGCAGATGTGCTCCCGCAGCGCCTCGGCGACGCTGTCCGCGCCGAAGCTCAGAAGGTAGTCACGGTATTGCTGATCGTATTGCTCTTCGTACTCGGTGCGGTCGAACAAGGAGGAGATTCCGTCCCCGACCTGCCCGAGCCAGCCCAATAAATTCCCGACCGGCGCGACGAGCACGCACAGCACACACAGCGCGCCGACAAAGCACACCGTCCGCCTGACGCCGTCGCCCTCGCCAGCCGGTGTCAGCGCACCGACGACCCCGACAACAAAAGACGCCGCAATCACGCTCAAAAGATACCCGCTCATCACGCCACCCACGCCGCCGACGTCCGCGAGAGCAGTGTCAGCGCAAAAATAAACATGACCGAGCAGGCGCTGATAACGGCAAGCAGGTAGCCGTAGATACCGACCAGCTCGCCGAGCACGCCCGCTTCCTCACCGCAGCCGAGCAGTCGCGCCGCCGTTCCCGCCGCCATGAGAGACAGCCGCGTGAGCAGCACCGAGATGAGCGTCGGGAGCAGCAGCAGGAGTATTATCACGATGCCGACAATGCCGACGCTCGCGCGTATGTACTTTACGCTCGCCGCGACCGTCCGCAGACTCTCGCCGAGCGCGCCGCCGACGACGGGAATAAAGTTGCCCGCCATGAATTTTGCCGTCCGCGCGCCGAGACTGTCTGACGCCGTGGCGAGCGTCGACTGCGCCGACAGCACCGCCATCATCAGCATCATGATAAAGCTGATGACAAAGGTAAAGCATTTTTTGACCGTAGAGGCGATGCCGCGCATGTCGACCGTCTGCGAGAGCGCCGACGCGAGTGCCAGCGCAATACAGACCACCGCCACCGGCACGACCGTCCGACTGCAAACATTCTCACAAATCGTCATAAAGAACACCATGGCCGCGTTGTTGACGGCGGCGCTCGCCACGTTGCCACCCATGGCGTACATAGCGCCCATCAGCGGAATCATGGAGTCCGCCATGATGTTCAGCCGGTCAAGAAACGTCGTCACGGCGCGCAGCTGGTCGTACTGCGTGGCGACGAGCGCGCCGAGCATGGCCGCGGTCGTGCAGATGCCGGTCGCATTCCCGAGCGCCGGCGACTTCGTCAGTCCCTTGAGCGAGCGCAGCAGCGCCGATAGTATCAGAAGCCCGAGCAGCGTTGCGAACAGCCGCAGCGCCGCGCCGATGCGCACGCCCGTCAGCCTGCCGACACAGCCGAGCACGTAGTCAAACCCGCTCATCTCCTCGGCGGCCGCGTGCAGCTGCTCGGGGTCGCCCGAAAACAGGCCTTCCGGAAGCAGCTCCGCTATGTCGTCGGGGATGCCGGAGAGCATTTTTTCGTATTGGTCGCCGTAATCCCCGTAATCCACGGCCGCCGTGGCCTCTGCGGGCACGGTCAGGCAGACAAGCAGGCCGAAGAGCGCCGCGAATATTATAAGTTTCCTCATTTTGATCCTATCCCGGCCAGGACAAAAGCTCCCGCGCCGTATCCATAAGAGACGCTATCAGCGGCAGGCTGAGCAGCAGTATCTCACACTTACCCGCAAGCTCGACGTACCCCGCGACCGAGCTCTCGCCGCAGTCGCGGCAGAATCCGGCGGCGATGTGCGTCATGAGCGCAATGCCGAGCGCTTTGGTGAGCACTCCGGCGTACTCGCCGAAGCCCGCCCGCTCGGACAGTTGTCCGAGAAAGACGCAAAGCGGCGCTATGAGTCCGAGCACAACGGTAAGCAGCACGATACTGCCGCCGAGCCGGACGGACGTCGCCGCCTCACCCTTCAGCTGGCGCACCACCATCGCCGCGACCGCGCATATCATGCCGACGCCGCATATCTGCCAGACCTGCATTACAGTCCGAAAATTTCCCGGACGCTCGCAAACAGCCCGCCGATCTCGTTCACAAGCAGGAACAGCGTCACCAAAATTCCGCTGATGATAACAAACGTCGACTGCTCGTCGCGGCCGTATTTTGAGAGAATCTGTGCCGCCGCGGACACGATTATCCCGACTCCCGCCACCTTGAAAATCAGTGAAATATCCATTAACCCCTCCGAAATGACTGCCCGCGCAGCGTCAGAAGCCGCCCGGAGCCACCTATAATAACAGCACCGCCACCAGCGCCCCGCCGCACAGACACAGCACCCGAATGACGCGACACCGGTTCTCTATGCGCGCCGACTCGGTCTTAAGCGCGCCGTCGAGCACTGACACGCAGATGCCGAGCGCGTCGAGAAGCGGGCGGCGGTAGCCGTGCTTCAGCTGTCCCGCGACGGCCTCGAGCGCCCGCACAGACGCACCGTCAAGCCACTCGTGCCCACCGGTGAGCACTGCGTCGAAGTCAACGGCGGCGCTGTCGAAACCGCAGTGTACCAGCAAATCGGCATCACATGCGCGAATAATATCCGCCATCGGCAAATTATATGTTTCAATTTGTGATGTGATATACTTGAGCAGTGCGCAGTATCCGGCGATGCGCTCGAGGCGGAGCTTTTCACGGGCACAGAGACGGCTGCCGAGCTCCGCGGCCGCGAGCATGAGCATGGCGCCGCCGGTCAGTTTGAGTAAAATCATCCGCCGTCACCATCCATATCGTCAACTGCGCCCGCCTCGTGAATGTCGTAATTGTATCGGAAGCTGCCCGCCGCCCGCGAGAGACCGACGTACCAGCCAAAGCCCCGCGCGCGGTGCAGACGCGCGATGCCGGGCTTGTGCAGAAGCTCGGAGAGCGTCGCGGCGTGGGTCGCCGCGACGAGCGGCACGCCGCAGCCCTGCGCCGACAGAACCGCCTCCTCTTCCCCACTCCCGATTTCGTCGCAGACTATGACCTGCGAGGCGAGCGTCCGAACGGCGGTGGAAATACCCTCGGCCTTGGGGTAGCCGGACAGCACATCGATAAGCAGTCCCGTCGCGTCGAGCCCCGCAGCGAGCTCGAGCCTCGTGTCAACGACCGCCACCCGCAGCGGCGACTCTCCCGACGCAAGGCAGGCCGCCGCGCCGCGCATAACCGTTGTTTTGCCGACGCCCGGCGGGGCGTAGACGAGCACGCCCGAGCAAAGCCCGCCGCCGTGCACGAGCTCTGCGAGCTCGCGCCCGACACCCTCCGGCGTGGGACGCGGCACGCGTATGACGACAGAGCTGACGCTCCACACGCCGCTGACGCGTCCGCCCTCCAGCACGGCCTGCCCGCATATCCCGACGCGCACGCCGCGATAGCTGACAAATCCCTCCGCTATGGTGTCGGCGTGCGCGTAAAGCGAGCCGCCGCAGGCGCGGTCAACGAGGCACTCGAGCTCGTCCGGAGTGGCGCAGTAGCGCAGTCTCACGTTCTCGCCGCCGACCGTCAGCGACGCGCACCGTCCTGCGCGAAGGTGAAGCTCCTCGACCCCATCCGGCCGGAACCCGCCGCATGTCCGCAGCTCGTCTGAGAGCCGAAACGGCAAAAGCTCCCACACCGCCGCGGGCAGCTTTACCTGCGGCGGACGGTCGATTATCACAGTCCGCATTCCCTCACCTCCTGCTTGAATATATGGTTTGTCCCGCCAAAGTAGAACCGCGCGGGACAACTTTCGCACCAACTTGCACCGGGGCGGTTGACAATGAGCGCACCGTGTGGTATACTGTATACACCAAATTCGTTTTTGTTTGAAAGGACATTTGCAATGAACACCATTAAATTCGACAAGAAAAACGTCAAGGTCGTCGCACACCGCGGCGTGAGCGGAATCGAGCGCGAGAACACCTGTGCCTCCTTCATCGCCGCCGGAAACCGTTCCTACTACGGCATCGAGACCGACATCCACAAGACCGCTGACGGCAACTACATAATCATCCACGACAACACCACCGAGCGCGTCGCGCTTGACAATCTCGAGGTTGAAAAGTCCACATTCCAGACGCTCCGCTCGCTCCGACTGACCAACTCCTACGACGGCGAGCGCTCCCGCCTCGACCTTCACCTGCCGACGCTGGCCGAGTACATCGACATCTGCAAGAGATACGAAAAGGTCGCCGTCCTCGAGCTGAAGAACGCCTTCGCGGAGGAAGAGGTTCTCGAGATCTGCGCGAACATCGAGAAGCTCGGCTACCTTGATCACGTCGTCTTCATCTCCTTCTCCTACGATAACCTCGTCTATCTGCGCCGCAAGTACCCCAACCAGCCCGCGCAGTTCCTGACCTCCAAGTATGAGGACAGCCTCATAGCCCGCCTCAAGGAGTGGAACCTCGACCTCGACATCAGAGAGTCGGCGCTGACCGCCGAGAACACCGCCGAGCTCAAGGCCGCCGGTATCACCGTCAACTGCTGGACTGTCGACGATCCCGCCCGCGCCGAGGAGCTTGTCGGCTACGGCGTCGACATGATTACAACCAACATTCTCGAATAATCAGTCAGAGCAGCTTCACCCGAAAATAACGCAAGTAACCGCAGAAAATCCGGCGGCAAACGCGCCGCCCCCTGAGAATTCTGCGGCTTCTCAGGGGGCTTTTTCAACTTTTGTGAAAGGAAACGTAACCAATGAACAGATTTTCAAGAGTCATTTCCCTTGTGATAGCGCTGGCCTTTGTCGCAGGGCTTGCGGTGTTCCCCACGGCCGCCGTGACTGGAACGGTCACGGTAGGCTTTTCCTGCCCCGTCATAGCGACGGACGCGGGCAAGAGCGTCCGGCTTAAGGACTACGCCGTCGAGTTTTCGTCGGGCGCAAGCATCGCCGCGTCCGACGTGACGTGGAGCTCATCCGCGCTCAGCGTCAGCGCCGACGGCAGCGTGGCGCCGACCGCCGTCGGCGTTTATGAGCTGACCGCCACCGCGGGCTCAAAGAGCCGCAAGGTCTACCTCGTCGCAAAAAATGCGGCAGACAGCGAGTATGTCCTCTACTACAACGACTTCTCGGGCGCCGATATTTCCGATTTCACCGTCGTACAGCAGAGCAGCGGCGCGACCGTCGCGGTCGAGAGCGGCAAGCTGGTGCTCGACGCCTCGTCCTCCTCGTCAAATTACATACGCATACTGCTGCCGGAATGGCTCAGCGTGTTCGGCAACTGCAAAATCACTGCCGACTTCACGATGGCCAAGGCCGCCTCGTCCAGCAACTGGATAAGCATCATGGCGCGCGTCCAGAACAACAACATCCCCTACTGGCAGGCCTGCCTGCGGCAGAACGCGACCGCGTCCAATGGCACCGAGATTGCCGAGCGCACCGCCGCCAACAAGTGGAACGTGACGCACACCGGCGCTTACACCGAAAGCATCTCGGCCTCAAAGCAGTACACCTTCAGCTTTGAGCTTCAGGGCAGCAACGCCGCGACGGCCATCAACGGCACGCCCATGCTCTACTCGACCGCCGTCAACCTGACCTCGGGGCGCATGGGTCTCCAGACGCGCGGAGTCAAGCTGGTCGTCGACAGCATAAAGGTCACCGTCCCGACCTCCGCAATCGAGATTCCCGAGCCCAACGTGCACACGACGCGCGAGGCGTCCCCGCCGCTCGTGATGACGCCCACGATCGTCACACGCGTAAGCAGCGCCGCCGAGCTCAAGGCACTCGGCCCACTCTCGCCCTCCGTCGCCATGCTTTATGTCAACTCCGCGCTCCGCGTCACCTCTCCTGACGGCGCGGAGGAGCTTTGCTCGCTCGCCGAAACGCTCGAGCAGACCGGCAAGAGCATCATCCCGGCGTTCTGCATCAACGACAGCGCCACCGTTTCGGCGCTGTGTGCGGAGCTCAAAAAGCTGAACCTCAAGGACGTTATTTTCGTCGCGTCCGACGCGGATCTGCTCGGCCGCGCCCGCTCGACCTACACCGCCTCGCAGGGCGTGCTTGACTGCACCGGCGTCACCGTCTCCTCGACATCCGAGCTATACGCGCTGCGCGAGAAGGCAAACACCGCCCGCGCCCGCGTCATAATGCTCTCCGACACCACCGCCACGCGCGACAACGTCGAGTACCTTCAGCGCCTTTTCATGACGGTCTGGAGCGTCCCGGAGAACAACGCCTCCGCCTGTCTTTCGGCCATCACGTCCGGCGCAAACGGCATAATCGTCGCCGACCGCGCGGCGTACGACAGCATGCTGACCAAGTATTTCGAGAAGAACACGCTCACGCGCCTCGTCAACGTGATAGGCCACCGCGGATTGCCCTCGCTGTCGCAGGAAAACACCATCGCGAGCAGCGTCCTCGCCTACGAGAAGGGCGCTACCATGATTGAAAACGACATCTACCTCACCAGCGACGGCGTGATCGTCGTCATGCACGACTCCACCGTCGACCGCACCACCAACGGCACCGGCAGGGTCGAGAGCTTTACATACGAGCAGCTTAAAAAGCTGTCCGTAAACGTCAACGCCTCGGCAGCCGCCGAGCCCATCCCCACGCTTGAGGACTACTTCAAGGAGTTCAAGGGCAAGGACGTTCAGCTTGTCATCGAGATAAAGAAGGACGCCAGTACGGATATCGTCCCGGCGCTTGCCAAGCTGATAGCGCAGTACGACATCGCCGATCAGGTCAACGTCATCACATTCAGCGACACCTTTGTCGGCAGCATGCGCGCGCAGCTGCCAGGCATCTCGACAGGCTTCCTCACCTCGTCCATCACGCCCTCCGAGAGCGCCGTGAACGAGACGCTCGAGTCAATTCTCGACAAGGTCGGCCCGCTCGCGACGACATACAACCCGTCCTTCGCCTCCGGCGCGCTCGGCCCCAAGCTCATGCACAGCCTCTCGGAGCGCGGACTCACAGTCTGGCCGTGGACGGTCAACGGTCAGTCCGATTTCGATAAGTACCTCCTGCTCGGCACAAACGGTATCACGACAAACTTCTCGCAGTACGTAACAAACTACACCCGCCGCATCGACGCACCGGCTGACGAGGTCACCGTCGGCGCTGACGGCACGGAGTTCAAGATCACCCGCCTGACCTACGGCCGCGTGGCGACCGAGATAACCAACGCGCAGCTTGTCGTCGTTGAGGACGGCGGCACCGGCGTCAGCTACACCGGCGGCCGTCTGAGTGTCAGCGGCAGCGGCGAGGCGACTGTCTACTTCAGACTGGCCTGCCGCACGACCTCCGGCACGACATACTACCTCTGCACCGAGCCCGTGCTCGTCAAGGCGGCCTCAACGTCGGATACGACTCCGAGCGATACAACACCGGGCGACACGACACCGGGCGATACTACGCCGGGCGACACCTCGCCTTCCGAGCCTGTCCCCGGCACAACCGCAGCGCAGGAGACCACGCCGTCCGAGACGACCGCCTCCGGCAAGACCGGCGGCTGCGGCTCGACGATGGGACTCGCCGCACTGGTCGCGCTCATCCCGGCAGCATTTGTGCTGAAAAAGAAAAAGCACTGACCGGTTTTTGAGTAAACGCAACAGCGCGCCGACATAGCGTCGGCGGCAAATCCAAAGCCTTACCGCACTGCAATAAAGCTCCCGCCCCGTCTTTTGACGGGGCGGGAGCTTTGTTGTTCAGCGCGCACCGCGCGGTGAGGCTTTCATCGCGTGGTGGAGATTTTTTATTCAGCCGGGCAGCGCCCCAAAGCCCGCCACGCGGCACAACCTGCCAGCGACGCGCAGCGTGAGTCCGAGCAGCGCCGTCATGATCGCGGCGAAGATAAACATCACAGACACCCGCGCGAGCATCACGACCGCCGCCGCGACGAGCGCGACGCTCTCGGCGAACATGCACCACGACATTGCCAAAAGTATTCCGCCCGCACGTGGCAGGCTGGCGGCGGACGTGCTGCCATCATTTTTCCGCCCGGCGGCGGACGTGCTTTCCCCGTTTTCACGCCATGCGGATTCCCTTCCCTCGCTCCTCTGCTCCACCGTGTAAATCAACCAGCACAGCAGCACGTTGACGACGATTGAGGCCAGTAGCGCCGCGTAGAGGCAGCCCAAAATCGGCCAGAACCGCTTCATGTATACCGTGTCGATGGTGCACAGCAGCGTTCGCAGGCCGAACGGCAGCGCCGCGCACAAAAGCACCTGCACGCCCAGAATCCACAGCGCGCCCGTCATCGCGAAGCGCCCCACCCGGCCATATTTCCCGCCCGACAGCCCGCCGGACATTCTTCTCAAACGTGACAACAGCATACCTTTCTCCCGTACAGCATATTTCAGGATGATTATTGCCGCCGTGCCACGGCGGCAATCGCGAGGGCGGCCAAAAAAAGGACGGCGCCGGCAAAATTTTGCCGGCGCCGTTGCGTATAGGTCAGTTGTCATCGAGGTGGTCGGATATTTTGCGGCGGAGTTCGTCGTTCTTCCTGGCTTCTTCACGAGCCTCCCATTGCGCGTCTGATATTTGACGGCGGAGTTTGTCGTTTTTTTCGGCCTCCTCACGGGCTGCGCGCTGCGCTTCGGAGGCGTAGCGCATGGCTTCCTCGCTGTTGCGGCGAAGCTCCTCTGCCGCGGCGCGGTTCATCTGCGCCTCGTAAAGCATACGCTTGTTGAGCTCGGCTGCCTGACGGTTGCTTTCGGACACGCCCGCCAGAGCGCCCTTCAGGTCGTCAAGCCTGCGCCCAACGGAGTTGAGGTTTATGTATATTGCGGAAATCGAGCTCTGCATCCGGCTCGCGGCCTGCTTGATTTCCTCGCGGAACAGCGTTTCCTCGTATATTTCGAGCGCCTGACGCATATCGTCCGCGCGACCGTTGCGGAAGATGGCGTCGAGTCCGCTGACGTGCTCAAAGGTGCGGTAATCCGGCGGAATGAGCCCCGCCTCGTAGAATTTTTCGCGCCCGGCCTGCAATCCTGCCAGCTGCGACTCAAGCTCTTTTATCTTCTCCGCGCCATCGGCCAGCTCCTGCTTGCGCGTCTTTTCGAGCTCGTCTATATTTTCAAGCTCGGCGGCAAGCTGCTTGTTGTGTTTTTCCCAGTCGGCAAGGGTGCAGCGGTTTTCTTCGTCGATATCGATGTCTTCTTCATCTAAATGAACCTGAATTCTTTGTACTACTATTTCCTCCGCCTTTCTGTAAGCGTTTTTATCGTGAATGCTATACGCCACCAAAATTGATATCGTTGCCACAATAAAAATCCCCACCACGCCCGGCATTCCTGACTCACCAGAAGCTGATAGAGCACAAAATGCCACTGCCGCTGATATTGCAAAAACCAATATAAGCACCACACTAATCGTAAAGCCATTAGAAGATTGATTTTTTCGTTCAGCACGTACCAATTCTCTGATAGCATCATCTTTAGGGAACTCCTTCTTGGCCCTAATCTTCGGCGGATTCTGCGATGAGCGTTCAAGCTCTGATTGCATAACCTTAGCTTTCTCGGCTGCCTGCTTTGCCGCCTCCCGATTGTCAGCCAGCTTTTTCTTTAACTCCCAAATCCGCCCTTCCAGCTCGCAAATCGGTCTCTCCACCTCAACTGCGTCGTGCACGTACTGTGCGAGTGTTGTCCCGGAAACCGTGTTCCCTTTTGCCTGTTCCATGTCTTTCTCCTTTCTGAAATAAAAAAGTGCGTCCCAATAAGAGACGCACCGAAAAAGTGCTCCCTTATTGTTACCACACAAGCTCATCACACAGAGGGTATGAGCAAAAAGAGAAACACCTTTTACCAAGGTTTTCCCTGAGTGTGATACATTATTCGCTTGTGTGGTAAGTCTATGTTATCATATGTGACTTATTTTGTCAAGAGAAAAAACAAATATACGTCAAAAAGGCGGCCGCTTGTTGAGCTCGGCCGCCTGACGGTGCGT
This sequence comes from Bulleidia sp., assembly GCA_963640785.1. Lineage (GTDB taxonomy): Bacteria > Bacillota > Clostridia > Oscillospirales > CAG-272 > UMGS1002. The sequence goes on along the minus strand of CAVIBA010000031.1, from coordinate 4,420 downwards.
TTGCAGGACGCATGACGCGGGTTGTTTTTGCGCTTTAATCAGGTGACTGCACCCCCGAATCACCTTGTCAGATCACGTTTTTCTCCAAGAACTTTTCCATCAAATCAATGTAGTATTCTGACTGAACGATGAATCCTACATGCCCGCCCGGAACAGTCAGAATCTCTGCGTCCAGCTTTCCGAATAAATCCGCAAGGCGGTTCTGATCCTCTTTTTTGAACATGTCTTTCTCCGGAATGAGAACCTGTATCTTTCCCCTCAGATACTCGAAATCGCTTTCCTTGAAAAGCGGATAGTCCTTCAGCATATACACACACTTGAAGCTATGAATAAACCGCCACTTATAGCCTAGGTCAGAGGCCACTGTCTCATAGAATCCCGTGCCGTATTTCCGATCCTCTTCCGATTCACATTCCAAAAATCCCGTGCTCTTTTTCAGTAGCAGCTTCATTTCCGTTTTTGCGGGAACCAGTCTTAATAAAAGAAGAAGCATCGGAGTTGAAAAGCGCTCTTTTTTGATGTCTCTGACATAATCGGAATCCACCGTCAAGGTAGTCGTCAGGATCATGGTTAGCACGGATTCCGGATATCTTTTCGCGAAAATCTGGGCATATACACCGCCGTCACTTGCGCCGATCAAAATCACTTTTTCGATAGACAGTGCCTTCAATAGCTTTGCGGCAAAGTCGATCTGCTCGTCCGCATTTGTGGTATGGAACGGATATTCATAAATAAGAAATCTGTATTTCTCCCCGAGTCTTTCGGCATACGGCATCCACATTTCCTGCATCTCTAATCCGTTAAAAAAGAGAATGACCGGCGCGCCATCCTTGCCGCCGTATTTGTATCTTACCTTTACATTGTCAATAACCGCTATTTGATAAGGGACTTTATTCAAAAAGGCTTCATACTCTTTTGTGAAGTCTCTGCTGTTGTTCATGATGGTCATCCTTCCAAATCCTGTTCATCAAAGTATGATATATTATCCGCTTGCGTAGTAAGCCCATGTTATCATATGCGACTTGTTTTGTCCAGAGAAAAAGCAAACATCTGACACAAAAAAGGCCTCCCCGCAGGGACGCCTTTTTCACTGCCTGTCAGTTCTCCTCAACACCGACGGACACGGTCTCGGCCGCGGGCGCGGGAGGGTCAAGCTGTAACTTTTTATACGAAATCACGAAGTAGATTATCTCCGCAATCGCGGTTATGCTCCACGAGAAGACATAGAGCAGGTAGAGCGAGGTCATGGTGTGGAAATATGCGAATATCGTGTACACCCACGCCACGCGGAAGACGCACGAGCCGAGTATGACTATCACCGTCGGCGCGAAGCTCTTGCCGATGCCGCGCGAGGCGGCGATGGTGCAGTCCATGAAGGCCGAGACGGCGTAGGAGAAGCCCATAATGCGCAGGCGGAACATACCCGCCCCGGCGACCGCCGCATCCTTGGTGAACAGCGCGAGAAATTCGTCGCCGAACAGCACAAACCCGCCGCCGAGCAGCGCTCCGGCGATAAACGAGTACAAAAGACAGATGAGATAGCTCTTTATCACGCGGTCGCGCTTGCCCGCGCCCATGTTCTGCCCCATAAAGCTTGAGCAGGCCGTGTAAAACGCCGCCATAACGTTGTAGACCAGCGAGTCCGAGTTGGCGGCGGCGGAGTTGCCCTCCACCACAACGTGGTCAAAATAGTTGACACCCGTCTGAATGAACAGGTTCGCAATCGCGAATATTGCATTCTGAAACGCAGCGGGAAGTCCTAGCGCCAGTACCTCGCGAACCGCAATGGAATCCGGCTTCAGCTCCTCGAGCCGGACGCTGCACGCGTCGCTCTGTCTAAACATATGTATCAGCACAAGGACAGCCGACAGATATTGCGAAATTACGCTCGCAATCGCCACGCCATCCGCCGCCATACCGAAGCCTATGACGAAAACAAGGTTGAGTATAACGTTGAGAATGCCCGCGGCGAGCAGGTAGTAAAGCGGGCGGCGCGTGTCGCCGTTGGCGCTAAGCACTGCATTGCCGAAGTTGAATATACCCAGCGCCGGCATACCGAAGGCATATATCTTGAAATACAGCACCGCGCCGTCAATGAGCTCGTCCTTTGTCCTGATGAGCTCGAGCATGGGCCGCGCGAGGATAACGCAGGCAAGGCAGATAAGCACGCCCATTCCGAGGCACAGGATAAGCGAGGTGTGCACCGTCCTGCGCACGCGCTCACGCTTCCCCGCCCCGAGGTACTGCGCCACGCGGACGTTGACGCCGCTGCCCATGCCGATGAGCAGCCCCGTGAACAGCGTCACGAGTATCGACGTCGAGCCGACCGAGCCCATGGCCTCAGAACTTGAAAAACTGCCCACCACAGCCACGTCGGCCATGTTGAACAGCACCTGTAAAACCTGCGAAAGAATCAGCGGCAGGCTGATAACCAAAATATTGCGCCACAGCGACCCTTCGGTCATGCAGTTGCGCTCGCCTCCGCGCGCTCCGGCGCGGGAAGAACTATTTGACATACTATTTCTCCGTGTCCAAAATGACCGGGCGCACCCGCTGCGCGGGTCCGCCCGTAAGGTCATTTGAGTATTTCTTCAAGTGGCAGCGGGCCGCGACGATAAATAAACGATCCGCTTGCCTCGTCCCAAACCTTGCCGTCGACGTTGTCGCGGAAGTTGAAGGGAAACAGGTAAAAGTCTGTCGCAACGTGTACGCTGTCCGCGCCGCCGTTGTGCGCGCGGTGCCAGTAGACGACCTGATACGTCAGCGAAGTGTAGCACCGGGTGCCGTCATCATATGCGCTCTGCTTATACGGCACAAACATCGCCGCCGCGACAATAATAATTATTACCGATATAATCACGAATTTTTTCAGCATGATAGCATCCTCCGCAAGCGTTGTACTCTTACTGACGCATCTCACGGCGAAAAGTTCCGTATTCCGGCAAAAATTTTTGAAAAATTATCTGTAAACTATGTCGTATCTTATATCGTAGATCTTGCAGCCGCCGCTGTTGAAGTTTATATAGTACTTGCCGTCCCAGTTTATCAGCGTTTCGGACTCCATCTGGGTGTCAAGGTGCACGGTACGCTTGTAGCCGCTCCATGTGTAGACGGTGATTATATTGTCGTTCGTGCCCTGCGAGGAGTCGCCGCTGAGCGGCATGTAGATGAAGTTGTCGTCGCAGTCCATGCCCTGGCCGATGTAGCCGGTCTCGTAGTGCATGGCGATGGTGGACTCGACCTTGAAGTCGGAGTCGCAGATATTGAGCACGCCGCCCGCCGCGATGCAGTAACGGTCGCGCTTGGCGTTATAGGCGATGGCGTAGGGAGTACCGCCGAGCGAGGTCGCGTCGACCTGGCGGATGACAGTCAGCGTCTCGGGGTCGATGACGGAAATAATTTTGCCCTTCATATTGGGCACTACGAGCACGCCCTCCTTGGTGTTATAGCACATGTCGTTGGCATGGTCGAGTGGGAGCACCTCGCTCGTTGCGACCAGCGACCAGTCGTCCATTTTGCGCTTGACGATGACGTCGGTCTCAAGGTCACCCGTCTTGTTTTTGAGGATTATGTAGAAGTAGGTGCCGTCGGTGGCAGCGCCCTGCGTGGCGTTGAACTTATCAACGGCGCTCTGGCTGCGCTGGGTGCTTATGGACGCGATGACGGTGCGTATCGAGTTCATAATGCCCTCGAAGGTACTCTTGGCCTCGTCGGTCACTATCTTGTCGCCGACGGGGACAGCGAAGCCGTTCTCAGTTTTGTACTCCTTATTGCGCAGATAGTTGTTCTCAAAGTCGTAAAGGGCGTAGGCGGTCATGGAGTCGTTGGTTCCGGCGATGATTATCTGGTGCTCTGTCACCCTGATGCCGTAGGAGCCCGCGGGCAGACTTGCGATGAAGTCCATGGACGCCTGACGGTTAGTCTCGCCGACGAGTATCTCGGGGGCGTTCGGGTCGCGCGTGGTATCGCGCTTTATCCAGTCGTCGTTGAGTGTGAAGGTGGCCTCGAGCAGCTTAGTCAGCCGCTTGTGGAGCGAAATACAGCTCTGAACTATCGCGTCGCTGGCTTTTTCCGCGCGGATGATACCCAGCTGCGCCTTGCCGTCGACGACGACATTCAGCTTTGACGCCGGTGTTTCGGGCGTTTCGGTTCCGGATGTGGAGTCGGACACAGACGCGGACGCATCCGTCGTCGTATCGGACGGGTTATTCGGCGTTTTCTCGCAGCTTGCCATGAGCAGGACGCTACACAGCGCAAGCGACGCCGCAAATGATCTTATTATAAATCTTTTCACTTAACTTACCTCCATAACTGGCTCTGGCGATATTCTATCACAACCGCGTCGAATTGTCAACGGCTGAATGATGTACATTTGTCAATGATGTGAGACCAAAAAGTTAAAAAAATAATTGTTAAGTTA
>CAVIBA010000030.1:0-17271 GCA_963640785.1 Bulleidia sp. | reverse complement strand
TATCCTCGGTTTCATAATCCCGTCGATGCCTTTCGCAGAAAGGCAGTTTATAAAGATGAAAAAGAAAGGCATAATCTGTGCGGGAAACATTATAGCGGATCAGCTCAAGTGTCTTGACGACTATCCCGCGCCGTCCACGCTGACAAATATCCGCGAGGTGTCATTGGCGCCGGGCGGACTTGTCTGTAACTGCATACAGGACCTCGCGCGAATGGACCCGGAGCTTCCGCTGTACGCTGCGGGCCTCGTCGGCGACGACAAGCAGGGGCGCTTTATACTGGACACGCTCGGCGCCTACCCGAACGTCGACGTCAGCGGCATAAAAATCTGCGGGCAGACGTCATTTACCGACGTCATGTACGAAAAGCAGAACAATACGCGCACATTCTTTCAGTTTGCGGGGGCGAATGAACACTTTGACGAGAGCTGCCTTGAACTTGACGAATACGAGGGGTTGCTGCACATAGGCTACATACTCCTGCTTCGCTCCCTTGATGCCCCGGATGCGGAATACGGCACAAAAATGGCGCGTCTGCTGGCAGGCGCAAAGGCGCGCAGACTTAAGACCTCGGTTGACATTGTCAGCCAGAACTGTACGCGCTTCCGCGACACTGTCATACCGGCGCTGAAATATACGGACTACTGCATTATCAACGAGCTTGAAGCTGAGCGTGCGACTGGAATACAACTATCGGGCGAGGATGGCATCATAGAGGACAATCTGCCGGAGGTTTTCAGGGTGTTGCGCGGGTGTGGAGTCGGAGAATGGGTGATTATCCACTCCAGGCTGGCGAGCTACGGCGTGGACGCGCATGGCACATACGTCCGCTCAACGGTCTACGGAGTGCCGCGCGAGGACATTGTCTCAACTACGGGGGCGGGGGACGCCTTTTGCTCCGGCGTGCTGCTCGGAGCGTTCCGGGGATATTCGCTTGACGCGGCAATGGTGCTTGGTACGCTGGCCGCAAACTGCTCGCTGCTCACCGCAGGCGCATCGGACGGAATCAGTCGGATCGCTGAAATGGAGCGACAGGCGGCCGCGTGGTCGCAACCGGAGATTCAGATCGGCAAACTGTAAAATAACGCAAAACAGCCCACCGTGAGAGACTTATCAGGTCTCCCACGGTGGGCTTTACATTGTGCAGATTTTATGCTGTACTACTGGCACGTGGCAGCGCCGCCCGATGGCGGCACTGCCTATATTTTCGGAGTATGTATTGCATTCGGGCGCGTAACATGATATAATAAGCGCTACCAGACGAGAACGACAGGATAATTGCCGGAGGGTGTCGGTAAATGAAGCTGATTAAAAGAAAGCAATATTACTACTATTATCACGACGAGGTCAACGACGACTTCGCCAACACCAATATAGAAACGCAGAAAACACCCGACGACTTTGAATATCTTCCCAAGAGCCCGGTCTACCGATTGCTCGGTCCGCTCGTTTACCACTTTCTTGTGGTCAATGCTTCGGTCGGAGAGAAGCTGTTCGCGCGAATTCCGATAAAAAACAAAAAGGTGCTCCGTCACCGCAAGGACCGCAGCCGGGGTTACTTTATTTACAGCAACCATACCTCCATGCTGACGGACGCCGTCAGCGCGCCGATTTCGTCCTACCCGCGGCAGTGCTATACCGTCGCGCACCCGGATGTCATAAGCATAAAGGGAATAAAGACGCTCGTCCGTATGCTCGGCGCGCTGCCGACGCCGTCAACCAAAAACAATTATGTCAACTTCCTCGAGAGCATAAATCAGCTTTACGAGGAGGGCTGTCCCATAGTCATCTTTCCGGAGGCGCACATCTGGCCGAAGTACAACAAAATACGCAACTTTCCGAGCATTTCATTTCACTATCCGGTCAAGCTGGGCGCGCCGTGCTATGTCAAGACCACCGTCTACCGCAAGCGGCTCAACGGGCACTCAAAGCCTGTCATATATCTCGACGGGCCCTTCTACCCCAACCCCGATCTGCTTTACCGCAAGGCGCTCGAGGATTTGCGCGACCGTGTTCACGATCAGATGGTGCGCCGTGTCGAGGAGAACGGGTCGTATCTCGACTGCCGCTACCATTATATAAAGGTCGACTCTGCCGACGAGGTTCGCACCGAGGTGCTGTGCGAAAGATAAACAAGCTCAAAAGGGCGTCCAAACGGACGCCCTTTTGAGTTTATATTTATTCAGGTCGCGGAGAATCGTCGCGCGGCGGTCTGCGTCGGCGGGGCGGGGCAGTGCGACTGCCGGGAGAGCCTTCGCCGTCCTTCGCGCCGTTGCCGACGGGGCGGTGGAGTAGCCCTTCACCGCGGCCGAGCTCGCCGTTTTCGTCTTCGCCGAGGTAGCGGCGGGCCTGGGTTGAGAACAGCTCGTAATAGCGGCCGCGTTTTTGCATCAGCTGCCTGTGGTCGCCTTCCTCGATGATCTGACCGTATTCAAGCACGACAATCTTTGATGCCACCGTGGCGCTTGAGAGCCTGTGCGAGACGAAAATGGTCGTTTTGTCCTTGCGAAGTCGGTCGAACTGATTGAATATTTCCTGTTCCGCCATAGGGTCGAGCGCAGCGGTCGGTTCGTCGAGAATGAGAATGTCGGAGTCGCTGTAAAAGGCGCGCGCGATGGCCAGCTTCTGCCACTGACCGCCGGACAGCTCGATTCCGTTCTGCTCGAAAATGCGCATAAGCGGCGTGTCATAGCCGTTCGGTAGGCGGGATATGTAGTCATCAGCTGCGCTTTGAACGGCGGCCTCGCGTATCTCCCCGGGGTCAATGGGCTTCGCAATGTCGCCGAAATGAATGTTGTCCGTGACGCTGACGGCGTACTTGCCGAAGTCCTGGAATATGATTCCGAACATGCTGTAAAGCTGCTTTATGTCGTACTCGCGTATGTCGCGCCCGTCGAGCAGTATGCGGCCCTCGGTCGGGTCGTAGAGACGGGTGAGCAGCTTGATGAGCGTGGTCTTACCCGCGCCGTTGAGTCCGACCAGCACCACCGTCTCACCCGGACGCAGCGTCAGGTTGATATTTTTGAGCACCATGCGCTCGGTGCCGGGATAGGCGAAGCTGACGTTGTCGAAAACGATGGTGTGCGGTACGTTGTGCGCGACCGGCTCCGGCTCGGATTTTATCGGCACGACGGTCTGCTTTTCCTTCATAAATGCAATGAGGTTATCTATGAACAGCGTTCCCTCATAGATGGTTGCCGAGATGGAGATGAGCGAGGTCACGTTGGTCGCAATGTGGGACAGCGCGCCGGTGTAGAGCGAGTAGTCGCCTATCTTGAACAGTCCGCGGAAGACGCCGAGTGCTATCATAGCGTAGCAGAGGCAGTTGGTCAGCGCCGAGATTACGGCAATGACGACGTGCCACACACTTTCCTCAAGTATCAGGCGGCGCAGGCCTGCGTAGTAGTGCGAGAAAACGTTGTCGTAGCGCTCGATAAAGGTGTCGGAAAGGTCGTACATGCGGATTTCCTTGACCATGTCCTTGTTGACGAGCAGGCCGGAGTAGTAGTTCATCTGGCGGCGATCCTTGGAGCGGAAACGCATGTAGTTGAAGTTCTTTTTGCGGTAAATGAAGCTGATAACAGCCGACGGCACAGACATCGCGGCGATGACTATGGCCGTCCACCACATGCCCGGCGCGGTCGCAAGTATAACAATGAAGCTGACGAGGCTGATGGTTGTGCTGACGACCGAAAACGTCGAGCTGAGTATCGAGATGGGGCGGTTGCCCGCCTCACGGTTGGCGTTTTCGAGCTTCTCGTAAAAGTCGGGAATGTCGAAGGAGGCAAGATCGAGAGTTTTGGCCTTGTTCATTATCTCGAGCTTGACGTAGCGCGTCACCTTCTCGCCGGCGATTCGCGTCACAGCGTTGGAAATGCGGCTTATGACGCGGTTGAGTATGCGGTAGGAAAACAGAACTATCAGCAGCACGAAGACGGACGAGCTGATAAACTCCGCAAGCGACTCGCCGCCGGTCGACAACTGATAGTCGGATTGCAGCTGGTTCAGTATGTTCTTTGAGATGAGCGATCCGACGACGGGCATCACGCCCTCAAACAGCGCGATGAAGCACATCATGAACAGTATCCACGGACTTGCCTTCCAGACAAGGCCGAAGATGTAGAACAGCCGGTAGAAAAAGCCGCCGATCAGCTCGCGCAGATACCGCGGCAGGTCGCCGATGCCGGTCGGTGGCGCAACGCGCTCGTATTTTGGGTCGCCAGAGCCCATAGGAGGAGGTCCCATCACAAACTATCCCTTCTTTTCTCGTGTATTTTGTCTCTGATGCACATTATATCACACATTAGTTGCGTATGCAACCATATTACCGAAAAAACATATTGATTTTTTTTGCAATATGGTGTAAAATTAAGAAAAAACGAAAGGACGCCGGTCCGTCACGGAGAATCCGCCGCCGTGACCGGTAAACCCGTAATTATGAAACCATGCTTTGTCCCGGCGGACATACTGCTGCCGGATTTCAGCCATACAGACGGCGAGCACTGGGCTGTCGTCGCGTGCGATCAGTTCACGAGCCAGCCTGAATACTGGGAGGCGGCCCGCCGTTTTGTCGGGGACGCGCCTTCGACGCTTGACCTCATTCTTCCCGAGGCCTACCTCGCGCGACAGGACGAGCTGCTGCCGGAAATATCGCGGCATATGACGGAATACCTCAGTGACGTGCTGCACGAGCACCCGCAGACCTACATATACCTCGAGCGCACGCAGTCCGACGGACGTGTGCGGCGCGGGCTTGTCGGCGCGGTCGACCTCGAGTGCTATGACTGGCACCGCGGCGCACTCACGCCGGTGCGTGCCACCGAGGGGACGGTGCCTGAGCGCATACCTCCGCGCGTGCGCATACGTGAGAGCGCATCCATCGAGCTGCCGCATATCATGCTGCTTATCGATGACCCGGAGAGGTCAGTCATTGAGCCGCTTGCGGACGAGCGCGGTGCGCTTCGCCCGGCCTACGACTTTGATCTCATGGCGGGCGGCGGACACGTGCGCGGCTGGTTTGTCGATGGCACGCGCGCGGACGGGCTGACGGCGGCGGTGTCGGTGCTCTCGGGCGAGGGCGGGCTGACCATCGCGGTCGGCGACGGAAACCACTCGCTGGCGACGGCCAAGACGGTTTACGAAAGCCTCAAGGCGCATATCGGCGCGGAGGCGGCCGCCGTGCATCCGGCGCGCTACGCGCTCGCCGAGCTTGTCAACATACACGACGACGCGCTCGACTTCGAGCCTATTTACCGTACTGTCGCAGGCGTGGAGCCGCGCGCGCTCATTGCCGAGCTCGACGCGTATCTGCGCTCGCTTGAGGGCGGGAAAGCGGCGCAGACTATCAGATACTGCTACGACGACGTCCGCGGTGAGCTTGTCTGCGGGCATCCCGTGTCAAGCCTTACCGTCGGGACGGTGCAGAGCTTTCTTGACGGCTTTGTCGCCGCGCACCCCGAATGCGAGATCGACTATATTCACGGTGAGGACAATATCGCAGCGCTCGCAAAGGGCGGCTGCGTGGGTCTGCTTTTCGACGGAATGGCCAAGTCTGAGCTGTTCCGGGCGGTCGAGCTTGACGGCGCACTGCCGCGCAAAACCTTCTCAATGGGGCACGCCGAGGATAAGCGTTACTACATCGAAGCGCGCCGGATAGTGAAATAACGTCTGAAACGAAAAAAATTTTCAAAAAACTATTGCAAAAGTCCGAGATGTATGATATAATCCTTTGGTAATGTGTGTTATAGTCATTTTACCGTAAAGCGAGGTGTTAAAAAATGAAGGAAGGTATCCATCCCCAGTACGAAGAGACCGTAATCAGATGTGCTTGCGGCGAAACTGTGAAGACCAGATCCACCAAGGGCGGAGAGATCAGAGTTGATATCTGCTCCAAGTGCCATCCCTTCTTCACGGGTAAGCAGAAATTCGTGGATTCCGGCGGACGTGTCGATAAGTTCAAGAAGAGACTCGAGACAAGCGGGAAATAAAACCGAAAAAATGCAGGCAAGCAATGTCGCCATTCGTGGTGTGCGTTACTTGCCTCTTTTTGTGAGTGAGGTGACTTAACTATATGGAAAATATCGAAATAACGAGCGCGGTGCTGGTTGCGCTGGCGTCGTCAACGCGCGAGGCGGAGGCGGCCGAGAGGTCGCTGTGCGAGCTTGAGCGCCTGCTTGACACTGCCGGAGGCCGATGCGCCGCCAAAATGATACAAGTGCGCGACAATCCCGAGCCCGCGACGTATATCGGGAGCGGCAAGCTCGGCGAGCTCGCCGAGCTGTGCCGTGCGCAGGAGGCCGAGCTTGCGGTCTTTGACTGCGAGCTGTCGCCGTCGCAGATACGCAATATCGAGGACGGACTCGGAGACGGCGTGCGCGTCATTGACCGCTCCATGCTGATTCTCGACATATTTGCCCTGCACGCAACGACGGGCGAGGGAAAATTGCAGGTCGAGTTGGCGCAGCTGAAGTATTCCGCACCGCGTCTTTCGGGGCACGGCAAGGACATGTCGCGGCTCGGTGGCGGAATCGGCACGCGTGGCCCCGGCGAGAGCAAGCTGGAGTCCGACCGGAGGCACATGAAGCGCCGCATTGACGCGCTCGAGGAGGAGCTCGCGCAGCTCGAGAAAAACCGCCGCACCATGCGTACCTCGCGCGAGCGCAGCGGTATGAAAAAGGTGGCGATTGTCGGCTACACCAATGCGGGCAAGTCGACGCTGCTAAACAGACTGACCGACGCGGGCATTCTCGCCGAGGACAAGCTGTTCGCAACGCTCGACCCGACCACGCGTCGCTTCACGCTGCCATGCGGCGAGCAGATTCTGCTGACGGACACCGTCGGATTTATCCGCAAGCTGCCGCATCACCTGGTCGAGGCGTTCAAGTCGACGCTCGACGAGGCCGTTCGCGCTGACATATTGCTGATAATCATCGACGCGTCAGACCCCGAATGCCGTGAGCAGCTTGAGGTCACGGAGCAGATTCTGACCGACCTCGGCGCCGCCGACAAGCCGACGCTGTACGTCTTCAACAAGTGCGACCGCGGTGCTGCCGAGGTCTTGAGAACGGGTGATAGCGTTCAGTCGGCGGTCTGGATTTCCGCGGCTACGGGGCAGGGCGTCGACGCGTTTGTCGAGCGGCTGGAGCAGCTGGTTCAGGCGGGCAAAATCCGGGCGAACTATATGTTTCCACACTCGGCACAGGGCGTTGTCAGCCAGCTTTACCGAGAGGCGACGGTCGAGAGCTGTGAGTACGAGGGCGACGGCTGCCGCGTGACGGCTGTCGTCGACGCCCGCACGCGCGGCAGACTGCGCGAGTACGAGGTTTAGGCATGGCCTCTGAAATATACACCACAATCGGCGACGCCGGGCGCGGGGAATACGAGGAAAAACGTTCGCTTTTCATAGGTCAGGCGGTGCACGCCGAGAATGAGGAGCAGGCTATGGCGCACGTTCGCGGCGTCAGGGCACAGTACCACGACGCGAGACATCACGTTTTTGCCTATGTCCTGCGCGGCGGCGCGGTGAAGTATTCCGACGACGGCGAGCCACAGGGAAGCGCCGGTCTGCCCGTGCTCGACTGCTTACGCAAGTCGGGCGTGGAGGACGCATGTGTCGTCGTCACGCGCTATTTCGGCGGGATACTGCTCGGCACGGGCGGACTTCTGCGCGCCTATACCAAGGCGGCGGTCGCCGCCATCGCGGACGCAGGGATAGTCAGCTATGACCGCTTTGTTGAGATGACCATCGACTGCTCGTATTCCGACTATCAGCGCGTCTTGTTTGAGCTCGGGCGCGCTGGTGCGCTGACCGACTGCGTCGACTACGCCGAGACGGTGCATGTGCGCTTTGCCGTGCACCACAGCGCGGCTGAGTCGCTTGCGGCGCGGCTCGGCGAGATATGCGCCGGACGCCGCCCCACTGTGACAGGTGAGCGGTTTGACCGGGCGACAAAATAGTCTGCGTGCACTCAGATCAGGTCAAGCATGTCGTGCTTCATGCGCTCGAGAATGCGTTTCTCAAGGCGCGAAATATAAGACTGTGAAATACCCAAAAGGTCGGCAACCTCCTTTTGGGTCATTTCTTTTCTGCCGTCGAGACCGTAGCGCAGCTCGATTATCAGCCGCTCGCGCTCTCCGAGCGAGGCGACCGCCCGCCGCACTGCCTCGCGCTCCTCGCGGCGACCCAACTCGTAGGACACCTCGTCCTCCTCGCTGCCAAGTATGTCGGAGAGCAAGAGCTCGTTGCCGTCCCAGTCGATGTTTAGCGGCTCGTCGATGGAGATTTCGGAGCGGACATTGCCGCTTTTGCGTATGTACATTAGTATCTCGTTTTCGATACAGCGTGAGGCGTAGGTGGCGAGCTTTATGTTTTTGTCCGACTTGAAGGTGTTTATTGCCTTAATTAGCCCCATAGTGCCGATTGAGATGAGATCCTCAAGCCCCGTTCCCGTGTTCTCAAAGCGCTTCGCAATATAGACGACCAGCCGCAGATTATGCTCGATGAGCGTGCAGCGGGCGTCCTCGTCGCACTCGATGCGGCTTATCGCGTCGGCCTCCTCCTCGCGCGAGAGCGGGGCGGGGAGCGTTTCGGGGCCGTTTATGTAAAAGACGCCGCTCCTGCGGCACAGCAGCCGGAGAATAAAGAGACGGATTGATTTGAATATGCCTTTCATGATTTTTGCCTCTCATAGTCGTTATTTTTCATTTTATGCCGAGCTCGCCTGGGACTACCGCCGTGCAGCCGTCCGGCATGCTCGGCAGCGCGGCGGGCGCGAATACGGCGCATACCTCCGACTGTCCGCGCGGCGAGTGCAGTACTATTTTATCCGGCACCAGCGCCACGAGCAGACGGCTTCCGGCGACCGTCGTCCCAGGTATCAGCCGCACGCGCCCGGCGTAGCTCTGCGGTACGTCCTTAAGTCGCTCGAGCCTGCCCGAGACGACGGCCTCTCGCACGCCCGGCGGAAGAATGGGCAGCGTGCGCTCGGTGTCGGTGATGATAACTGCGCGGCCTGTTATCGGGTCGTGCAGAAGATTTCCGCTGTCGGTGATGCCGTGCAGCAGCACGCTGCGGCCGCAGAAGGTTATTTCAACGTCGCACACGCTGCGCGAGGGCAGTCCGCGCAGAAATCCGGCCCCGCGCCACGACGCAAGTCCGCTGACGAGTGCCAGAAGGAGAAAAAGCCACGCCGAGATATTGTCGCCGCCGCTGCGGGTTGGGAGATTCAGCCGGCCGAGCAGGTTGAAAAGCACGGTCATGAGCCCGCCGAGCGCTATTGCCGAGACGAGGTAGACGCCGACCTCGGCGAGGTATTGCCGTCCGCATCTGCCGCGCCGGATGAATGCAAGCCAGCACATAAGCGCGCACACCGCGCCGTCGATCAGCAGCGAGCCGAGTCTTCCGACGTCGAGAAACAGCGACGCGACCGAGTATATCCCGCCTACAGTCGCCGCGCCGAGCGCCGGTATGAGGCGCAGCCGCCGGTGCAGCAGGCGCGCGGTCAGAAACAGACAGAGAAAGTCCATGCTGAAATTTATGAGGAAAAGCAGATCTCCCCAGACCTCGTGCTGCACCTGTCTCACCCCCTCTCGATCTTCTGTATGCCCATTATAGCCCCGCGCACGCGAATAAAGTGTCAGAGTGGCGTGTCGGAGGCGCATTTTTACTGTCGTTCCGTGCTGTTGCGGGCACTGTGGCGCGTAAGCGTGCCGATTGTGACGGTATTTGATGGGAAAATCAAAAAAGCGTTAATAAAAAAAGTAAAATGACAGTTTGTTGCGTATATTATATTTGGAATCGAAAAAAACAAAGAAAGGCGGGGTATGTCATGGGCAATATTTGCAAGCTGTTTCTTGAACGTGAAAAAGAAACGCTCTCTCCCTATGCCTTTCTGACCTCAAATACCCGCGGGCGCGAGCACCCATATGTCCCGTGCGAGAACCGCACCGAGTTTCAGCGCGACCGCGACAGAATAATTCATTCGCAGTCCTTCCGCCGCCTGATGAACAAGACCCAGGTGTTTCTGGCGCCGGTCGGCGATCATTACCGCACGCGGCTGACGCATACGCTGGAGGTCAGTCAGATTGCCCGCATTATCGCGCGGGCACTGCGGCTGAACGAGGATCTTGTCGAGGCCGCGGCGCTCGGTCACGACCTTGGGCACACGCCGTTCGGACACGCGGGTGAGTTCGCGCTTCAGGAGTGCTATTCGCCCCACTTCACCCACTACCGCCAGAGTCTGCGCGTGGTGGATAAGCTGGAGAAGAACGGTCAGGGACTCAATCTGACCTGGGAGGTGCGCGACGCTATCGTCAACCACAGCGGCGACAATTCGGCGTCGACGCTCGAGGGGCGCATAATAAAGCTGGCAGATCGCATCGCCTATATAAATCACGACATCGACGACGCATGCCGCGCCGGAATACTCACCGAGGAGTCCATTCCACGGCTACTGCGCCGCACGCTCGGCGAGACGCACTCGGAGCGCATCAACACCATGGTGAACGCCGTCATCGAGGCCAGCACAGACCGCCCGGAGATTGCAATGACGCCTGAGATAGGCGAGGCGATGAACGATTTGCGCAGTTTCTTATTTGATAACGTCTACCGCAACCCCATAGCCAAGTCCGAGGAGGGCAAGGCACGAGCGCTGCTTATCAGTCTTTACCAATATTATTCGGAGCATCCCGAAAAAATGCCTGAGCTCTACACAAAGGACATCGAAACCGAGGGTGCCGGGCGCTGTGTCTGCGACTTTGTCTCGGGCATGACGGACAGATACGCCATAGAGACGTTCCAGACGCTGTTTGTGCCAAAGGTCTGGCGCGGTATGTCGTGAGGCAGGGCGATAAATAATGAGAATACCTAAAAATGTACTTGATGAAATAGAGCAGAGAAGTGACATAACCGATGTGATAAGCTCGTATGTCACGCTGCAGCGGTCGGGCAGCAACCTCAAGGGGCTGTGCCCGTTCCACAGCGAGAAAACGCCTTCGTTTGTGGTCTACCCGGCGTCGAACAGCTTTTACTGCTTCGGCTGCGGGGCGGGCGGCAATGTGTTTTCGTTTGTCATGAAGGCGGAGAATCTCGATTTTGCCGGCGCGGCGGAGTTTCTGGCCAACCGCGCGGGCATCCGCCTGCCGCAGGATGGCTACCGCGAGGAGGACGAGCACACCGTATCGCGCCGCCGGGTGTATGAGATCAATCTTGCGGCGGCAAAATACTTCCGGGCATGTCTCTTTGACCCCGCGATAGGGGCGGAGGCAATGAATTACCTTTCCGGTCAGCGGCGGCTGTCCGCGGCGGTGATAAAGCATTTCGGACTCGGGTTCGCACCGGACAGTTTTTCGGCGTTCGGCGAATATATGAGGGCGCAGGGCTTCGGTGAGGAGGAGCTGCGGCAGAGCGATTTGCTGTCATATTCCGAGAAATCCAAGCGCTGTTACGCACGTTTTCGCAACCGTGTGATGTTCCCGATAATAGATACGTCGGGAAATATAATCGGCTTCGGCGGCCGGGTTATGGACGATTCAAAGCCCAAATACCTCAACTCCTCCGATACGCCGGGCTTCAAAAAGAGCCGCAATCTGTTTGCGCTCAACTACGCAAAGAACAACTGCTCCGACTCGCTGATACTGTGCGAGGGGTACATGGACGTCATCGCCATGCACTCGGCGGGATTTGAGAACGCCGTCGCGACGCTTGGTACGGCCATAACGCAGGAGCAGGCGCGCATAATCGCGCGATATACCAAAAAAGTCATTCTGATATACGACAGCGACGAGGCCGGCCGCAAGGCCGACGAGCGCGCTATGCGGCTGCTCGGCGAGGTAGGGCTCGAGGTGAGGATACTCAAGCTCAAGGGCGCCAAGGATCCGGACGAATTCATCCGCAACTTCGGCCGCGCACGCTTCTCACAGGCGCTGAGGGGCAGCCAGAGCGGCTTTGAACACAAGCTCGAAACCATAATCGCAAAGTACGATATAACAGAGGCCGAGGGGCGCATACGCGCGACGCGCGAGGTGTGCGACGTCATAGCGGCGTCGGGCTCGAGCGTCGAGCGCGAAGTTTACATCGCGGCGGCGGCCGAGCGGCTGTCGCTTACTACGGACAGCATACGCAGCGATGTCGAGCGCGCACGGCGAAGGCTCTACAACGAGTTCAGACAAAAGCAGAGCCGGGACGCTGTGAGCGCCGCCAAGCACTATGGCGATTCGGTCAACCTCGACGCGGCCAAGAATGTCGCGGCGTCTGGAGCCGAGGATGTCATTATCGGCATGATGCTGCTGTTCGAGGAGTATCGCGAGGCGGTCGTGAGCGGACGTGTGGCGCTTGACGCCGGGGATTTCTTCACGGCGTTCGGTAAG
Organism: Bulleidia sp.; assembly: GCA_963640785.1. Classification (GTDB taxonomy): domain Bacteria; phylum Bacillota; class Clostridia; order Oscillospirales; family CAG-272; genus UMGS1002. The sequence goes on along the minus strand of CAVIBA010000030.1, from coordinate 4,907 downwards.
CGGGTGTTCGGGGAGATATGCCGGCTTCAGTCGTCGGAGGACGGCTTCAGCCGCGCCATGTTGTTTCAGGACTTCTCAGCCGACGAGCAGGGGAGACTGACAGCGCTCGAGCGTGCCCGCTCACAGCTGTCGGACAACAGCATGAAGGTGTTCGGCGAGGCGGTGGAGACGCTCAGAAACGAGCGCGCGCTCCATGCGGCCGAGTCCGGAGGGGACAAGCTGGCGGCGATACGGCTCAAGCGTCTCAATAACGAAAAAAATAAAAAATAAAAAATAACATACATATTATGAAGGGATCAGATCAATGGAAACCACCGAAAAGTACATGGACGAATACGGACTGCCGGACGAAGAGCGTGAGCATCGTCACGACGACGATGAGGACGAGCTCTACGACGAGGACGAGATCGGCGAAGAGGAAGAGGATGAAGACGATGAAGACGATGAAGACGAGGACAAGGAGCCCGAAAACGAGGACGATTTCAAGGAATCGGACGGCGACGACCCCTCGCTGATGTATGACGACATTTCCGACGACGGGAGCATGATGTTCGGGGACGGCTCGCTCATGTTCGACGACATGCGTGACGACCAGGCCGCAGCCGAGCCCAGTCAGGAAAACGAGCACGGTCACGGCGAGAAGAAGTACGACATAAACGAGCTCATCGAGAAGGGCAAAAAGGGAACTCTCACCGCCGAGGATCTCGACAAGGTCATAGACGAGATGGACTATGACATGGAGCACATTGAAAAGCTGTACGAACTGCTCGAGGAAAACGGCGTGACGCTGCCCGAGGACATGACCAAGCGCGAGTACACCGATATACAGCGCGAGGTTGAGTCGTTCGGCGGCGGCGAGAACATGGAGCGCATGCTCGAGCAGGAGGGTCTCGCGATTGACGACCCGGTTCGCATGTATCTCAAGGAGATAGGCCGCGTTCCGCTGCTCGACCCCAAGCGTGAGAAACACCTCGCCGAGGTCATGGCGACGAGCGAGAATCCCGCCGAGTGCGAGAAGGCCAAGAACGAGCTCGTCGAGGCCAATCTGCGGCTTGTTGTCAGTATCGCGAAGCGCTATGTCGGCAAGGGCATGTTTTTCCTCGACCTCATTCAGGAGGGCAATCTCGGACTTATGAAGGCCGTGGACAAGTTCGACTACAAGAAGGGCTACAAGTTCTCGACGTACGCCACATGGTGGATACGTCAGGCCATCACACGTGCGATAGCGGATCAGGCGCGCACCATACGCATACCCGTGCACATGGTGGAGACCATACACAAGGTCTCGCGCTACTCGCGCCAGATGCTCCAGGAGCTCGGCCGCGAGGCGACCGCCGACGAGATCGGTGAGAAGATGGGCATGAGCGCCGAAAAGGTTCGCGAAATAATGAAAATTGCGCAGGATCCCGTCTCCCTCGAGACGCCTATCGGCGAGGAGGAGGACAGTCACCTCGGCGACTTCATCCCCGACGACGATACGCCCGCTCCGTCCGACGCCGCGTCGGCTTCCATACTGCGCGAGGTCATCGAGCGCGAGCTTCACACGCTGACGCCGCGCGAGGAGCACGTCATAAAGCTGCGCTTCGGCCTGTACGACGGGCGCACCCGCACGCTCGAGGAGGTCGGCAAGGAGTTTGACATAACCCGTGAGCGTATACGCCAGATTGAGGCTAAGGCGCTGCGTAAGCTGCGTCACCCCAGCCGTGCAAGACATCTGCGCGGATTTCTCGACTGAAAAACCGTTATTTTGCATATCTAACGCAAATAAAATATGAAAAGCTCTTGACAATTTGATGCTCAAAGTGTAAAATAGTATAGTATCTACTTCCGGACTGTGCCGGAGAAAATCAAGGAGGATGTTTGTATGAAGAAGAGGCTGCTCAGCCTTGTGCTGTGCGTTCTGATGATTGCGTGTGTGTTTACCGGTTGTTCTTCGAGCAGTGACGATGAAACCGCGGATAACATTCAGAAGGAAAATTCCCGTAGCACCAAGACGCTTAATATGTATCTTATGACTGAGGATAAGACAGACCCCGAGGCGGCTGCTGCCGTTGAGGAGGCTATAAATAAGATCACAAAGTCCAAATTCAAGACCAAGATCAATGTGAAGTTCCTGACTGAGAGCGAGTATTACACCGCACTCGAGAACACCTTTACAACTAAGGCCGACGAGGAAAAGCAGGCCGATGCCGCTGCAAAGGCACTCAGAAAATACGTCAGGGATCACAAGGCCGAGTACGGCAACGAGGGCGCGAAGGAGAAGTTCTACGAGGAGTATCCCGAGTACCGCAAGTACGCCGAGACCACGACCGACCCGACAGCCGAGACTACACCCGAGGAGACCATCTACAACTCCGAGACCGGTCTGCTCGAGCTGAAGTACCCGGATTCCGATCCTAATGTTGTTGATATTTTCTTCCTGTCCGGATACGACAGATATGTACAGTACATAGAGAACGAGTGGGTCGCAAGAGTCGACGATGAGCTGACCAGCGGCTCCAAAAAGCTCAAGGACTATATTAGCAACGTTTTCATGGACGCCATGAAGATTGACGGTGCTACATACGCCATTCCGAACAACCGCACCATCGGCTCCTACACCTACATGCTGATTAACAAGGAACTGCTTGCTAAGTACTACTACGACATCAGCACAATGACCTCGCTCAACGAGTGCTCCGAGTTTTTGGCTGATATAGCCCGCTTTGAGCCGGACGTCGTCCCGATTGACGGTGCGCCTAATCTTTACAATGTGCTTTATTGGGACATTGACCCCGAAACGCTTGAGATAAGCACAGATACCTTCAATATTATAGGAACGACCTATGCGGCAAGCTCCAGTCTCGGTACGCAGATTCAGTTTACCAGCCTCTTTGCTTCGAGAAAGGCGTACAGAGACCAACTGCTCTCCAACATGAAGTACCAGGAACTGGGCTACTTCAAGAGCAACGTTCCGGCTGATGCCAAGTGCGCTATCAAGATAGTTTCCGGCGGCGCCGAGCTTGAGAAGGAGTACGCTGAGGATTACCACATGGTCGTACTCGAGACACCGAGAGCCAATTCCGACATACTCTACGGTTCAATGTTCGCCGTCGGCGGTTACAGCAACGATGTAACCCGCGCGATGGAGATTATCACCTATATCAACACCAACGCCGAGCTGCGTAACCTCATTCAGTACGGTATTGAGAACGTCAACTACACGCTGACCGAGGCAGGTCAGGTTGAGTACACCTCGAGCAACGGTTACTGGATGGATATTAACAAGACCGGCAACTCGTTCATCGCTTACACTGTCGCCGGCACAGACGCTGATCTGTGGAAGTACGGCATGAAGCAGAACAATGACGCGACCGTTGACCTCATCCTCGGCTTCTCGCTGAAGGACTCCAAGGTCGACAAGACCGCGATTGCCAAGATGCGTACGCTGTCGGCGTCCGTCAAGACGAGACTCGACGCCTGCAAGACCTACGATGAGCTGAGCGCTCTGATCGACGCGCTTCAGATCGAGCTGAGAAGCCAGAGCAACGCCGACATAAAGAATTATGTCTCGGTCACAGCCGAGGCGAATAAAGACGGTGAGTCCACCCCGTATGTCCTGTTCTACGAATGGATGAACGAAATGGGCTTCATTACAGAAGACTAAGCAATTACACATTTGGAGCCGGAAGTATAACCTCCGGCTCCGTTTTTATAGCATGAAATATACCTACATACTTTGGGATTTCAATGGCACGCTGTTTAACGACGCCGCGGCCTCCCTCAATGCAACCAACATACTTCTTGAGCGTCAGGGTCTCCAGACGCTTCCGGATGTCGACGCCCTGCGCCGCCATTTCGGTTTTCCTGTGAAGGACTATTACGCCGGGCTCGGCTTCGACTTTGAAAAGCAGAGCTACGAGACGCTTGCCGTCGAGTGGGCGGCGCTGTACGAGGACGAGTGCCGCCACTGCGGCTCGAGTCCCGGTGCGCTTGACACGGTCACAAAACTGAATATACTTGGGTTAAGACAAACGATTGTTTCGGCATGTGAGCACAAAATGCTTTCTTCGCGCCTGCATGCACTCGGCTTTGACGGCGTTTTTGAAGATGTGTGCGGTATGGGGGACGTCAACGCGCACAGCAAGGTCGGCGCGGCGCTGGCGTGGCGGAAACAACACCCGGAGGCGTCGGCGCTCATGATAGGGGACACCCCGCATGACAGCGAGGTGGCTGCCGCTATCGGCGCGGACTGCATTATGTATTCTGGCGGCTTTGTCAGCCGCGAGCGGCTGGAGCGTCTCGGGCACCCGGTCATTGATGAGCTTTGCCGGGTCGTTGATTTTGTCTGAACAAGATATTTTTATTGGCAATATATTGGCAATACGAAAGGAATCCAAAACCATGCAAAAGAAACTGTTCGCGATTTTTATTGCATTGACTATGCTCGTTTTTGCGCTGTGTGCCTGCTCCGGCGCGGGAAACGGAGGCGAGACCACGCCTGACGACACGTCTGATAAGGCTCCGGTGAGCGGCGATACATCCGCGCCGTCGTCTGAAGTAGGTCAGATAAAGCTCGCTGACCTCAAGGATTATATGGTGGTGCGCGCCGAGGACGCTGCAAAAACAGTCATCGACGCGTCGCTTGACGTTTTTCACGCGCTCGAGGACTACGGCGTCGCGACGATAAAGACGGATTTCATCGTCGCAAATTCCACCAACCCCAAGTACATCGAAACCGATTATGAGATTATCGTCGGCACGACGAACCGCGCCGCGTCCGCAGAGCTTTGCCGCGGGATGCGCACAAAGGATTACGGCTACGCTTTGATCGGCACCAAGATCGTCATCATCGGCGGAACCGACGAGGCGACCGCCGCGGCGGCCGCGGCCTTTGTGAAGGACGTTGTCGGCGCATCGCACAAGGG
>CAVIBA010000029.1:0-17351 GCA_963640785.1 Bulleidia sp. | reverse complement strand
GCCGTGGAGGCCAAAGAACTATTTTATAGGCGCATATGCAAATACGCCTCACCCTAACCACAACAAAAAAGCGGCTCCCGCAGGCTACCCCTGCGAGAACCGCAAAAACATTTTAACTCATTGTACCGAAAACTTAATATCAAACTCCGCCGTCTCACCGGCAATCTTCAGCCGGTACGTCCCGTTGTCGGGGAAAACATATCCGCACTCCCCGCCGCCGACGGCGAACTCTGCCACGATGTCCTCGTCGTGCACGACGACAACGCGTAGATTTCCCGAGCGAAGCTCAATATCACACCTCAGCGTCCGGCCGCTCTTGCCGTCAAACGTCTCGAGCGTCTGTACGCCGGAAAATTTTTTTATCGTGATGCTCGTCCGTCCGTTCAGCGACGTCTGAAGACGCCCCGAACTCACCGACGACATCCCGTGCACTATCTCGTCCTCCGTTATGTTGGCGAGCGAAATGTCGTGCACTCCGTTGGTGTCCGCTATGTGGCCGCAGCTGCTCGCGGTGAGTACCAGGAGCAACAGCAGCAACGCTATAACTGTCCTTTTCATTTTTATTCGCTGCTTCCTCCGTTGCTGTCAGACTCGGCAGACTCGTCTGACGAGTCTATTTCGTCGAGCTCGTCGGCCGCGCGCTGCGACTTGATCTTGGCCTCGAGCATCATGTCCTTGACCTTCATCAGCCGCGTCGTGTTGCCGCGCTCGTTCTCGTCCAGCTTCATGCGTATGGACTTCATGGTCTCAAGATACTGCGGCATCATAATGTACTCAAGCGCGTTGACCCGACGACGCGTTTTTTCTATTTCCTGCGCCAGCAGCTGTGCCGTTTTCTCAAGCTCCGCCATGCGCACAAGATCCTCGAGCAGCCCGGAAAGCGAACGCAGCGACGCGTCAAGCTCTCCCGACGTGAAGGCCAGACCGTAATTGCAGGAGTCGGCTCCCTCGCCCGTGAAGCGCGTGGAGAACTCCGGCACCGTGACGCTCATGACGTTCCTGTAGCCAACCTCGATGTGTCCCTCGCGGCCGGGGCAGATGAGCGCCTCGACCAGCGTCTGCGGACTGCTCGCGGCGCTTGCCGCCGCAAAGCTGCCATAAACGCCCTCAAGTCCCGCCTCGACGCGCTCGCGAAGCAGCTTATCCTCGCGCACCACGTCAAGGAACTTTTTCATCAGCTCGTCGCGCTTATCCTTGAGCAGCTTGTGTCCGCGACGGGCCGTATCGTACCGGGCCTGTATTTTTTTGAGCTCCATCCGGGTCGGATTCACTCTGAGCTGTGCCATGACAGGCCTCCTTTCCTAAAGTTCAGTCCTTTTTGTCCCAATATTTCTCAAGCAGCGCCGGCTTGATACGCTTCATCTCGCTCTTGGGCAGGATGCGCAGCAGCTCCCAGCCGAGATCGAGCGTCTGCTCGATGGTGCGGTTTTCGTAGAAGCCCTGGTTGATATAGCGCGCCTCAAACTCGTCGGCGAACTTGGCGTACAGGCGGTCGACCGGCGTCAGCGCGGCCTCGCCGAGCACCACCATCAGCTCCTTTGCCTCCTTGCCGCGCGCGTAGGACGAGAACAGCTGGTTCATGGTGTTGGCATGATCCTCGCGCGTCTTGCCCGCGCCGATACCCTTGTCCTTGAGTCGGGACAGTGAGGGCAGCACGTCGACAGGCGGCATATAGCCCTTGCGGTACATCTCGCGCGACAGAATGATCTGCCCCTCGGTGATGTAGCCGGTAAGGTCGGGTATGGGGTGGGTTTTGTCGTCCTCGGGCATGGTCAGGATGGGGATCATGGTGATCGAGCCGTCCGAACCCATTTTACGACCCGCGCGCTCGTACATAGTCGCAAGGTCGGTGTAGAGGTAGCCGGGGTAGCCGCGGCGGCCGGGAATCTCCTTGCGCGCGGCGGACACCTCGCGCAGCGCCTCGGCGTAGTTTGTGATGTCTGTCATGATGACAAGCACATGCATATTGCAGTCGAACGCCAGATACTCGGCGGCCGTCAGCGCCATACGGGGCGTGGTGATACGCTCGATAGCGGGGTCGGACGCGAGGTTGACGAACATGACCGTGCGGTCGATAGCGCCGGTGCGCTTGAAGTCCGAGATAAAGAAGTCGGCCTCCTCAAACGTGATACCGATAGCCGCGAAAACGACCGCGAACTTGGTCTCCTCGCCGCCGCGAACCTTTGCCTGACGCGCAATCTGCGCGGCGAGGTTGGCGTGCGGAAGTCCGGAGCCCGAGAAAATGGGCAGCTTCTGACCGCGAACCAGCGTGTTAAGGCCGTCGATGGTGGAAATGCCCGTCTGAATGAACTCGGACGGATAGTAGCGCGCCGCGGGGTTTATCGGCGTGCCGTTGATGTCCATATATTTGTCGGGAATCATGCGCGCGCCGCCGTCTATGGGCTCACCCATACCGTTGAAAACGCGTCCCATCATGCCCTCGGACACTGCCAGCTGAACGCCGTGTCCCGTGAAGCGAACCTTGCTGTTTGCGAGGTTGATGCCCGCCGCCGAGTCGAACAGCTGAACCAGCACGTTGCGACCGTTGACCTCGAGCACGCGGCAGCGGCGAATCTCGCCGTCCGGCAGCTCGATCTCGCCGAGCTCGTCGAACTTGACGCCCTCGACCTGACGAATGAGCATAAGAGGACCTGCAACCTCTTCGATTGTTTTATATTCTCTTATCATTTTGCTTCTCCTCACTCTCACTCGGCGCTCTCGGACACCAGCTTCTCAAGCTCGGTGTCTACCTGGTGGCGGATCTTGTCGAACTCGGCGCGGTAGGTCTCGGTTGCGAGCTCCTTTGCGCGGCCGATCTTCTCGCGCACGGGCAGGTCGGACACCTTCTGGATGTCGGCTCCCGCGGCGACGGCGGCTCTCGCCTTGTCCTCAAAGTAGAAGATGAGCGACAGCAGGTCGTGCTGCTTCTCGAGCGGGCAGTAGCTGTCGAACTCGCCCATGGCGTCCTGCTGCAAGAAGTCCTCGCGGATGGAGCGGGCGACCTCGAGCGTCAGGCGGTCGTCGGCAGACAGCGCGTCGATACCGACCAGCTTGACGATCTCGTCGAGGCTGCTCTCCTCCTGAAGCGTCTTCATGCACCGCGCGATGTTGGCGTTCCAGTCGGCGGCGACGTTGTCTGCGAACCAGCCCGAGAGGCGGTCGCGGTAGAGCGAATAGGAGTTGAGCCAGTTGATGGCGGGGAAGTGACGGCGATAGGCCAGCTGGGAATCCAGTCCCCAGAACACCTTGACAATACGCAGCGTCGCCTGTGTGACAGGCTCGGAAATATCACCGCCTGCGGGCGACACGGCTCCGATAGCGGACAGCGCGCCCTCTCTGCGGTCAGCGCCGAGGCAGACGACCTTTCCGGCGCGCTCATAGAACTGAGCGAGACGGGTGGTAAGGTAGGCAGGGTAGCCCTCCTCGCCGGGCATCTCCTCGAGACGACCCGACATCTCACGCAGAGCCTCAGCCCAGCGCGAGGTGGAGTCGGCTATAACGGCGACCGCATAGCCCATGTCTCTGAAATATTCGGCTATTGTAATGCCGGTGTAGACGGACGCCTCACGCGCCGCCACAGGCATATCGGATGTGTTTGCGATAAGGACGGTGCGCTCCATGAGCGACTTGCCCGTCTTGGGGTCGATAATCTCGGGGAACTCGCGCAGAACGTCGGTCATTTCGTTTCCGCGCTCGCCGCAACCGATGTAGACGACCAGGTCAACGTCGCTCCACTTGGCCAGCTGGTGCTGGACGACCGTCTTGCCCGAGCCGAAGGGGCCGGGGATGCAGGCCGTACCGCCGCGGGCGATAGGGAAGAGCGAGTCGACGTTGCGCTGACCCGTAACCATAGGCTCGACGGGGGGCAGCTTCTCGACATACGGCCTTGCGACACGCACCGGCCACTTCTGCATAAGCGTGAGCTCCTCGAGCGAGCCGTCGGCCAGACGCAGGCGGCCGATGCGGTCGGTGACGGTGAAGTCGCCCTCGCGCAGCTCCTCGATGACGCCGCTCTTTTTGGGCGCGACCATAATCTTGTGCTTTATGACCTCAGTTTCTTCTACATATCCCAGCACGTCGCCGCCCGACACTGTGTCGCCGAACTTGGCGACGGGCACAAAGTGCCACTTGCGCTCGCGGTCGAGCGCGGGCTCGTCGACGCCGCGCACCAGGTTCGCACCGATTTTCTCGCGCATGGTCTCCAGCGGGCGCTGGATACCGTCGTAAATATTCTTGACAAGGCCCGGCCCCAGCTCAACGGAAAGCGGCGCACCCGTCGACACGACGCGGTCGCCGCGTCCGATGCCTGCCGTCTCCTCGTAGACCTGAATGGACGCGCGGTCGCCGTGCATCTCGATAATCTCGCCGATAAGGCGGTTCTCACCGACACGCACCACGTCGAACATATTCGCCTCGCGCATACCCTCGGCTACGACCAGAGGCCCCGAAACCTTCAGTATTTTTCCTTCAACCATAATTTAAGCTACGCCTTTCCGGTTTAATTTTTGAATATGATGTCGGCACCCACAGCGCGCTCAACCGCGCTGCGTATTGCGGCCATGCCGTAGCCCGTGTTCCCGGACACGCCGGGTATGGATATAATTGCGGGCAGAGGCGCGTCGCGATAGCGCTCGCACTCCTCCTCGAGCTCGGCGGCGTAGTTCTCCACAAGGAAAATCACCGCGTACTCCCCACTCTTGACGAGCCTGTGCAGTATGCGTCCGGCCTCGGCCGGGTCCGCCGCCTCGTGGACGGCAAAGCCCAGCGACATGAAGCCGAGCACGCTGTCGCGCTCGCCGATAATTCCGATTTTATACATACATTTCCCTCAGCCTCTCCCGGATAGCGGCCGCGTCGTTGTGCGCGTCCTTACCCGCCATGATTATGCGGAGGTTTTTGATACCGACCTCGAGTCCCACAAGGTAGGCGACGGCCAGCTCCGCTCCGAAGGGCAGCCAGCGCGCCTCGCGGACTAGCGCCATCATGCGCGCGTCTGTCGCGCGCTCGACAGCCGAGAGCGGCGTTCCGACGCCGCACGTCTCCGCCACAGAGGCGTACTCGCCCTCGCGGACAAAGCGCCACAGCGCCTCCTCGCCCTCGCTAAGCAGTCCGAGCCATGCATCCGGCGCGATATTTCCGCCGGGCAGCAGCGCTGCCTCAAGCAGCCGTGAGCCGCTTTCGCTACGCCCGGCGCTCCCGCCCATGCGTATGACGCGCAGCGTCATAGCGAGGTTGGTGAGGTCGGTCAGCGTGGCGACATACCGGCGCGCGAAGGGAACTCCGCTCGCCGCAGCCGTCCCGGCCATGTCGGCGAAGCAGGCGCGGTCGAGCGTGAGGTCTATGCTCTGCGTGTCGGCGGTGCGCAGGCTGTTTTTGTGCGCCTCGCCCGCCGCCGCGGCCATGTTGCGGGGCAGCACCGAAAAGTCGCCGCTTCCGGCGGCCTCGCGCAGCGCCTCAAGCGGCACGCTTCCCGCGTCCGACAGCATACCCGTCGGCTCCACGCCGCGAACGCGGCATTTGAGCAGCGACTTTATGTTGTTGCAATCGTATTTGTACTGTAAAAATACCACCGCGTCGGGAGTCGGGAGCATTTCCTTGACCTCGCGGAAGGCGTCCACAAGCATGGTCATAAGCGACGCCTCGCGGTCGACCCTCTCGCCGTCCGCGCCCGTGGTGCTGACAGTCCGGCACCCGAACTCGCCGAGGGACGCTATTATCTCCTCCGACGACCGCGCGCCGACAAACCGCTCACACGCCTCGGCGCTGAGCATATGCGTCTCCATGGAGCGTATGCGTGCCGAGCTGAACATATATGCGGTATCGTCATATCTCATTCAAATGCACCTTTTCCCTTCCCTGCATCAGGCGAACAGCGCGCCGCATACCGCGGCCTCCAGCTCGTCGCGCAGGCCTGCGAGCAGCATCCCGACCGAGCAGTTTATCTCAACGTCGCCGTAGCGCAGAATAATTCCGCCCTCGATGTTTGCGTCCTCATCCGCGAGCGTCAGCCGCTCGACAAGCTCGTGCGGCACGCGCCCCGCAAGCTGATTGCGGACGGCGCCCAGCACGTCCCGACCCAGCTTTGCGCGGTCGGAGGCGTTCAGAATGAGCTCGTAGCATTCGATTTCGGGCATATCGTCGTCGCCGTAGAGCTCGCGGTTGACGCGCTCGGTCTCGATCTGCTCTGCGAAGGCCGAGCAGGTCAGCCGCGCGAGAAACGCGATGTAGTCGCCGCGGGTCTGCCCGAGAAGTCTCTCGCGCGCCCGCGCGAACGCGGCGTCGACAAGGCGGCTGCGCGCCGCCATGGTTATATTTCGCTTTTCAAGCGCCGCCGAGGACTTGGCACGGGAGATGACGTCATTGGCCTCCCTCTCGGCCTCGTCGTTAAGGGCGGAGCATATAGCCGTCTCGCGCCCGGAGAGCTCGGCGGCAATCTGCCGGCACTGCGCCTCGGCCGCCTCAAGAGTGCGGCGGGCGTCCTCGTTGGCGTCGGCGAGAATTTTTGAGGTTATTTTATCAAGCCCTGTCATGCCGTCAGTAGTTTATCAGCCGATGGGGGCGAAGAGCACCAGAAACAGCGAGACGACCAGCGAGAAGATGGCGTAAAGCTCAACCAGACCCGCAGAGGTGATGGACTTACCGCTCGCCTCAGGCTGCTTTGCCATAAGCGTGATGCCGGCAGACGCGACTCTTCCCTGCTTGATGGCCGAGAAGTAACCGACGATAGCGACGGGGAGAGAAGCAAAGATGAAGTACATGCCCTGTGCGAAGGTCAGCTCGGGGACGTTGCCGCCGATGAAGCCCAGCTTGATGATCATAACGAACGCGGTGATGAAGCCGTAAAGCCCCTGAGTACCGGGGATAGCCTGAAGAATAACAGCCTTACCGAACAGAGAGGGGTTCTCAGCCATAAGACCCGCGACAGCCTCACCGGCCTTACCGACTGCCTTAGCGGAGCCGATACCGGCGACTATCATAGCGATAGCGATGCCGATGAGCGCGAGGTTGAGTCCGGAGGTAAGCTCTCTGATAAAGTCCATGAATCTGTATCTGACTTCCTCGTTACCGGCGATCGCCGTGACCATGTCGTTTGCGCCCGTGAGCGCACCTACCAAAAAGTTTCCCATTGTTGTTTTCTCCTTTTAATATTTATATATTACTGTTATCAATGGTGTAGTTATCGGCCGGGGATACCGGCTTGAAGATACGTCCGCCCTCGGTAAAGAACTTACCGAAGAACTCGATGTATTGCAGTCGGCTCGTGTGGACGAACGAACCGAGGATATTGATGCCCATATTGAGCGCATGCCCGACAATGAGCACCGCAACCATGGCAACCGACCCGACGACGCTGCCGCCCATCATAGTCGCCAGAATGTTGACGACCTGTGCGACGACCGCGGAGGCGAGCCCCAGCGCCATTATACGCGAGTAGGAAACGAGGTCGGAGGCGAAGTTTATGAGTCCGTAGAGGCTGTAAAGGCCGCCGCCGAGCTTCATGAAGAGGTTTTTGTTTTTGCGTCCCTGCGTCAGCACCATAGCGACGGCGCCCGCGAGCGCCACCCACTTGCCGACGGCGGGGTCAAGGACGAGCAGTCCGAGCCCGGCGAAGAGCAGCCAGACGGGGACGGTATCGAGTATGGCGTCGAGCGGGTGACCGTCGTGCCAGGTGATATACAGCTTGAGCGCCATGCCCGAGACGAGGTGAATGCCGCCCATGATAAGCGAGTAAATCATAAAGCTCATGGGGTCGATGAGCGGGTCAACGAGTATCGCGAGCGTTTTCGGAGCCTCGACGCCCATCAGATTGGACATAATCTGGAGCGGCAGGTCGCCGAAGTAGCCGCCGAACAGCGCGCCCATGAGCGTACTTCCGAAGCCGCACCAGCCGAACATGAGCAGAAAGCGCTTCATGCTCTCCTTGGGCTTAAGCAACTTGACGGCGCCGAAGCAGGCGATTATCATGAGAATTCCGTAGCCGACGTCGGCGAACATCATGCCGAAGATGAGGCAATAGAAGATAGACATGACGAAGGTGGGGTCGTACGTTCCGTACTTGGGGTAGGAGTACATCCCGACCACCCACTCGAAGCTCCTGGCGAACTCGTTGTTCTTAAGCAGGACGGGCGGGTCGTCGTCCTCGGTGGGATCCTCGAGCTCGTAGGCGCACATGTACCGGTCGAGCACGGGTGTGACGCGGTCGACGCGGTCGGCGGGCACCCATGCGGTCATGACAGAGCAATAATTTGTCTGTGCGAGCAGCAGTTTGGTGCGCGCGGCGCTCATTTGCGTCTCGGTGACGTCGCAAAGCGCCTCGAGGTCGTCGAGTGCGAGGGCGAGCTGGCGGAGTTTATCGTTGAGTTCGACCTCGCGTTTTGCGATATTGACAAGTTCGAGCTCGATTTTGCCGTGCTCCTCAAGCGCCGAGCCGTCGAAGCCGTCGAGCGCGGCCTTATTGAAGCCGGACTTGACGAGCAGCTTTTCGACGTTGTCCGCCTGAGATTTGTGGAAAAAGACTGCGATGTAGCGCACTGACTTGCCGCTGTTGACCGTCTCGACGCAAGCGCCGGCGTCCCGAAGCTCGGCTAAGCGTTCCTCGGGCAGCTTAGCCGACACCGAGCCGAGTGTGACGCGGGTGGTTTCGGTTTCGCGGGTGCCGAGCGGTATGTCGAGGTTGCTCCACGGTTCGAGTGTGACGAGTCTGTCCTCGAGCGATTTGCGCCGGAGTGCGAGCTGAGCGATTTCGTCGCGTGTCTCGCCGGTCTCGCGGACTGCATCGAGCGCGCGCGCGTAGCGTCCGTCGGAGACGAACGCGTCGTAGTCAAGCTCGCGGCGTTTCGGGAACAGCGAGTGCTTTTGCTGCGAGTACCTGCGCAGGGCGGACATTGCAGCTTTTGCCTGCTCAAGCTGAGCTCCCAGCTCTGCGACCTCACCCTCGCACGGGGTGAAACGCAGTCCCTCGGCGTCCTCCGCGCGCGCTACGTCCACGCACCGGAGCTTTATCAGCCGCCGTATCAGCTCATCAACGTCTCCACCGGAAGCCAGCAATGTCAGCTTTTTCATTGCTACAATTGACATTTTGCATTATCCTCCGTGAATTTATATGAAAGGAATTTTTACATAGGACTCCGCGCGAAGCGCGGGGGAAAGGGAATTCCGCCGTCTGCGGGCGGCGGCCAGCGCTACGCGTGCGCAACGGCAAGAGCTTCGCCCTTGCCCCGCGCCGCCTCCCCAAAGGCGGGCGAAACTTTCACAAATTTGGGCGAGTTAAAGTCAGCGTGACGCCGGAATTACGTTTTTAGGCGTTTAAGTGCGTGCGTTGCGGCGTCCCACAGACTCTGACCCGCCTTTTTTCGAAAGTTTTTGCGGGTTCTTAGGGAGCTTTTTTCAAAAAGCTCCCTAAGCAGGGTTCGGGGCAGCGCCCCGAGACGCCCCCATTGGTGAGGTTCGGGGCTGGCTCCGATTCTCGAATTATTTATACTTTTCGTTGATAGCGTTGATTATGACGTCCGCGGCGGCGTCGAGGGCGGCGGCGGTGTCGGACTCGAGCCTGGCAGCCTCGTCCTCCGCATCACGGCGCGAACGCCGACCGAGCTCGTCGGCCTTGTGACGCATTTCGTCCAGCATCTGGCGGTTGGCCTGCTTGGTCTGCTCCTCGGCGAGACGAACCTTCTCCTCACCGTCGGAACGCGCACCGCGAACCATTTGTTCAGCCTTCGCCGCGGCTTCGCGCCGGATTTTCGCGGCTTCTTCCTCGGTTTGTTTTATCGACTGTAAGACTTGCTTTGCCATGTCAGCACACCTTTCCGTGAATATTTGGTGCAAAACCGCGCAATTTGCGGCTTGCGGACGCTTTTTTAGGCTTCACCGCGTAATTCCGATGGCGCAATTGCGCGGTGATGCCTTAATATTTTACCCTGAAATCGGGCGCATATGGTTGTATAAATTGGCGCGTGATGGGTAATAATGACTATAACCGCCACAATTTCAATTCCAAAATTTGAATCGATACAACTAATACATATTATAAACCATCCGGCCCGAAATTTCAAGCCCTTTTCGAGATTTTGAACACTACACATTGAACCGTATGATAAAATTCGGCGACCAAAAGCGACATTCGCGGAGGGTTCCGTGCTCTGCGGAGCACGGCCAACGCCACACGGCGTTGGATCCGTGCCGCCTTTGAAAAGGCGGGCGAAACTTTCACAAATTTGGGCGGGTTAAAATCTGTGGGACGCCGGGATGTATGGTTTTGGGCTCTTAAGTGCGGGCGCTACTGTATCACGTTGTAGACGAGCACCGCCCTGCTTCGCGTCCGGTGCCCATTCGGAATGAGGGCAAAACGTTCGTTCACTGCATGCCGTAGGAACCGGCGTGCCCCGTAGCGCGCTGTCGTGGTGGAGTTACTTCTCATGCGGTAGCGCGCCGGACGCGAAGCAGGGCGGCGCTGGACTATCGAGTGACGACACATCGCACGCACTTAAACGCCTAAGGCCATACGTCACGTCCGTTCGCGGACACTAACCCGCCCTTTTTGAAAGTTTTTGCGGGATTCTTAAGGGCGCTTTTTTCAAAAAGCGTCCTTAAGTGGGGTTCGGGGCAAAGCCCCGAGAACGTTGCCCTTATTCTACCCCTTAAAACTAAACCCAAAATAAACCTGGCGGCTGCGGTCTTGACAAAACGGGCGCGGCGTGATAGAATATAAGCGCCGGGACGACCGGCAGTAAGGAGACCAACATATGAAATTGAAAGTATGCGCCGCCGCGGCGCTGTCGCTGACAGTGCTGCTGACAGCCGCTTTGCTGTCTTCCTGCAAAGGCAAGGACAACGACAGTATCATAAATACATCCGCAAACACGACAACCGCAGCGCCTGCCACTTCAGCACCGGATGAGACAAGCCCCGCGCCGACGGACACAACGCCCAACGAAACGACCCCGGGCGAAACAACGCCCGAAGCTCCGGACACAACGACGGAGGAAACAACTCCCGACGTCACAACGCCGGATGAAACAACGACGGACACCCCAGTGACGACCGCACCGACACCCGATACCTCGCCCGCCGATCATGGCTGGACGGATTATCATTGATTTAAAATCAAGAAGCGCTTTCCGAAAATCCGGAAAGCGCTTCTCTTTTTGCAAAAACCGGCCGCGGTTTGCCCGCCGGACACTTGTGATGCGGCGGACACAACCGCCCGACAGACAAAACCGATAGACAGGAAAAGCCCCCATCCGCTTGCGCGGATGGGGGCTGAGCTTATTCAGCTATGCTTTTTACTCAGGTTAATCAAATTAACCCTTGTACTTAGTCCAGTCATAAGCCTGAGTAGGATCGTCGGTGTAGTATCTAGCCCATGCGATGTAGAAACTGTAATCGTCAACAGAGTTAGCAGCCTTCAGGCTATCGGACACAGTGTTGGTGGTCTGCTTCATTATAGCCTCGAGGGTCTTAAGAGCCTCTTCGTAAGCCTGTGCAGGAGTCTTACCAGACTTGACACCGCTGTTGATCAGGTCAACTGCGGTAACCTTGTTGATAACGCGATCCTTAACCTTGGCCAGCTCGCTGAGGTACAGAGCGGTGTGCTGAGTGCCGAGAGCGTAAGCGGGAACAGGGTTAACAGTGAACTTGCCATCCTTTACAGTACCGGTGAAGGTCTTGTAGATGGTGTCGATCGGCTCGAAGGCCGCAGTGTTCAGCTTAACAGTGACAGCATCGTCGCCCTGCTTCAGCATATCCTTCTTGTAGCTCAGCTGCTTGACGAGCTTGAGGCCTTCGCTGACAACTGTGCCGTTCTTGATGCTGAAGTAAGTGGTGAGGTTGCCCGTGGTCAGAGTGTACCAAGCGGTAGACTCGGTGGAGGTCAGACCGGTGATGGCATCAGCGTCCTTAGCCATGGTAGCAACGTGAGCAACGTAGCTGTAGTTGGTGCCATTCTGCTTCATGTCAACCACAGTGCCGGAAGCGGTTCCGTCAAGAGCCTGGTTCTTCTTGCTGAAGGTACTGGTCTTGAAGTTTGCGCCGACGCCTGCGAAGTCGGTCAGGGAGTTCAGGTACTCAATGTAAGCCTTCATATCAGCCTCGAGCTTGACGTAGTCGAGGTCGCCGAAGTACTTCTGGCCGTAGAAGGTGAGGTCAGAATTCAGAGAAGACTTGATGGTAGCACGGGTAGCGTCGCAGAACTTCAGGATAACTGCGTCTGCGCCGGCTGCGAACTTGCCGATAAGAACATGCTCAGCAACGATCTGAGGATCAACGACAACCTGAACGGCGACGTTGTTAGTAGCAGTCGTGGTCATATCGAGCGTGTTCTGATTCTTGGCGTACCAAGCGTTGCCGCTGGAATCCTTGGCAGCGTAGGTTTCCTTGTCGATGGCGAAGGAACCGTCATCGTTCAGGAGCTTAACGGAAAGGATGTCGGTTCTTGCGGTGTTGCGTGCAGCAACGAGGTTCTGGTAAACGGTGTTGACATTGTAGTTGCTGGCGCCGACAACAGCGCTGTAGGAAGAACCGAAATCATTGATAAGAGCGGAGGCAACATCGAAGCCCTTGGTGGCGTCGTTGTCCTTAGCGATACCAACCAGATCGTCGAGCTTCTTAGCGTACGTTACAGCGGTGTCGTGAACGCTCGCTGCGAGGTCAACCTTGTGGGAAGCCTTCTCGTAGGTCGCGATGCCGGAATTCATGGAGCTGTATGCATACTTCAGGATAGTCTCGAAAGCGGAGCCCTTGTCGTCCGGATCGGTAGCGCTATAAACGTGGAGGCTGATGGAATCGATGCAGCCGTTAGCGTCGAGGGCGACGTCGAACAGCTTCTGCTCGGAAATGTTGTAAACGCCGCTCTTCTTGTTCTCGATCTTGTTGAGGTCGTCGTAGGACTTGAACTCAACAGCGAGCAGAGCCTTCTTAGCAGCGGTCAGAATAGCCTCTGCCTGGAGGTAGAAGTCGTTGTCAGCCTTGTAGTATGCAGCGTCTGCATTTACATTGGCCTTCTTGGTGTAGCTGTAACCGGTAACAGCAGTGCCGTTGTTGTTGGCATATGCGTTCTTGAACGCGTCAAGATCAGTATCTGCGTCATTCTCGAGAACGAGAGCGACAACGTCATTGTAGTAAACCTGGGTCAGTTCAACGATAGCCTTGGTGATGATCTGGTCGATTTCGATGTAGGCGTCGTTCAGGCTCTTTCTGCCCTTGAAGTCGGTGGAGTAATCAAGAGCCAGAACCTTAGCGTTGGCAGCGGCAACAACACGGTTCAGATCTCTCTGAATCTTGATGCCGTCAACCTTGATGCTGTCGGTAACAGTGCCGTTGGTGTAGATGTCAATGCGATCATCCTCAACAGCAAAGGTGCGAAGGGTAGAGTCGTCGACACCGAGAACGGTGTAGTAATCACTCGAGTCATACCCAAGGGTAACAGCGCCGGAAGCGAGAGCAAGGTAATTCCAGCTGGTGCCGGTCTTAATGGCGGAAGCATTGCTCTGGTTCAGGAAGAAGGGAACGATCTGGGTGTTGACGTAATCAAACACCATGTTCTCATACTCGGTGAGCTCGCCGTCATACAGGCAGAGCACATAGAGCTTAACAAACTGCTCACCGGTCAGGAGGGTGTTGCCCTTATTGTCCACGTAGGAAATGGGGGTACCATCGCCGCCGTTAGCGTTGTAGAAGATTCTGTAAATCTCGTAGCAATCCTCAATCAGCTGAGCATTGTTCTTGCACTCCTTGTATGTAGGAGCGGTCTTCTCAACCAGCTTCTTAACAACGTTGTACTGGTCAAGAGCGTTGTTCATCTGAACGTTGGTCGCATTCTCGTCGAAGAGAACGTCAACAATAGCCTCGGCATCACCGCGGATCTTGCCGCCGCTGATCATCAGCTGAGCAACCATCTCCTCGTAGATGGCATCGCTTGCATAGCTCAGAAGAGCAGCAATCTTAGCCTCTGCATAGAGCAGGGAGTTGGTGTTCTCATTGACGTTGATGTAAACCTGATTGTCAGTCAGCTTTCTTGCGAAATCGACAATCTTTCTCTCGCCGGTGGCGGAGATCTTGATGTTGTTCTTCGCGTCGGTTACGAAAACGAAACCGTTCTTGGTGAAGAAGCGAATGGCGTAGTCGTTGACCCACTGATCAAAAGCGGTACGAGCAGCTTCAACCTTATCCTTGTTGGTGGTGAAGAGAGTAGCGGGAACATCGCCGAAAGCAGCGATCAGAGCCTGAACCTTAGCAGCGTCGTTAACAATGTTAGGAACGGCATTTGCCTTGGTCTCGGTCTCTGCGAGCAGCTGCTCAACACCGTCAACGGTGGTCAGTCTGTACAGTTCGTAGGAAGCGTCCTCGAACACCTTAGCCAGAACATCGTAGTTGGAAAGAGTGTACCAGTCCGCACGGGAGATGAGGAACTTGTTCTTCAGCTCGGTGAACTGCTTCAGATAGTTCTCCTTGACCACTGCAGTGATGCTGGTGTACTCTTCCTTGCCGATCGGATCGGTGCCGGAGGGAGTGGTGGTGGGAGCGGTGGTGCCGTCGTGGTAGTGGTCAACACCGGACTGAGCGGCGTCGGCAGCGGCCTTAGCACTGTCAGCGGCAGCCTGAGCGTCCTTGGCAGCCTTTTCAGCAGCCGAGAGCTTATCAGCCAGATCCTGTGCAACCTGGGCGAGAGAATCAGCCGTCTTCTTGGCCTCGTCGGCAGCCTTCTCGGCGTCCTCGGCCTTCTTACGTGCTTCATCATCTGCGCGGCTGCATCCGGCCAGCACTGCAATCGCCATCATGAGCGCAAGGACGAGTGCAAGCAGACGAATGCTGGTTTTCTTGTTTGTAAGCATAGTATGCCTCCATCTTTAAGATTTGTGAACTTATTTTACAACATAGTTTTGAATAGTGCATTAGAATTATGTGAACAATTTGTAAACTATCCCGCTTCTGATGACTATTTTATTGCTACGCCGCCTCTCGCGGGGTTTCACGCCCCACGGGAGTTTACACCTCTCCGGTGTTTGTGGTGTCATTGTACCATACATATTTGAATAGTGCATTGGTTTTCTGTGAACAAATTGTTATATTTCGTTTTGGGGATTTGGGGGTTGCTACATTATTATATATGTAAGTGGATTTGAAAAAGGAGTTCTTTGGCCTTGGCGGGTTCTCGCCGTGAAGGCCACCGACGGTGGTCTCCACGGCGCGCGCCCTCGGGGGCAAAGAACTTATTTTTTTCAATGAAAAAACGATTCCCGCCTTTTTTAATCGGCGGGAACCGCAAAAATTCTTATAATCCTCAGCCCAGCTTCGACTGGTTGACCTTGATGCCGGGACCCATCGTGCTTGCGATAACGCAGCTCTTGATGTACTGTCCCTTTGCAGCTGCCGGCTTTGCCTTGATGATGGCGCCAAGCAGAGCGTCAAAGTTCTCACCCAGCTTCTCGGCGCCGAAGGACGCCTTGCCGATCGGGCAGTGGATGATGTTGGTCTTGTCCAGACGGTACTCAATCTTACCGGCCTTGGCCTCGGTGACCGCGCGGGCAACGTCCGGCGACACGGTTCCGGCCTTGGGGTTAGGCATGAGTCCCTTAGGACCGAGCACACGACCCAGCTTACCGACAACACCCATCATGTCGGGGCTTGCGATAACCACGTCGAACTCGAACCAGTTTTCCTTGGTTATCTTCTCAACATAGTCCATGTCGCCGACGTAGTCAGCGCCTGCGGCCTTTGCAGCCTCAACCTTGTCGCCCTTGGTGAAAACAAGAACGCGAACCTTCTTACCGGTTCCGTTGGGCAGAACAACCGCGCCTCTGACCTGCTGGTCAGCGTGACGAGAGTCGACACCCAGTCTGACGTGAACCTCGACGGTCTCGTCAAACTTGGCCTTGGAGGTCTGGCACACCAGATCCAGAGCCTCGGCGGGGTCGTACAGCTTGGACTTGTCTATCAGCTTTGCGCTGTCAATATATTTCTTTCCCATTTTCTAACCCTCCTTAGTCCTCGACGGTGATGCCCATGCTGCGGGCGGTACCGGCGATCATGCTCATTGCGGCCTCGATGGATGCTGCGTTGAGGTCAGGCATCTTGGTCTCGGCAATCTTGCGGACCTGCTCACGGGTCAGCTTTGCGACTTTGTCCTTGTTGGGCTTTGCGGAAGCGGTCTCGATGCCGCAAGCCTTCTTGATCAGGACAGGAGCCGGGGGGGTCTTGGTGATGAAGGAGAAGGAACGGTCGGCGTAAACCGTGATGACCACGGGAATGATAAGACCGATATCGTTCTTGGTTCTCTCGTTGAATTCCTTAGTGAAAACGGGGATGGCAACACCGTACTGACCCAGTGCAGGACCTACGGGAGGCTGGGGAGTAGCCTTGCCTGCGGGCAACTGGAGCTTGATGTAGCCCATAATTTTCTTTGCCATTGTAGATTTTCCTCCATGTGTGGTTTTTTGCGGGAGAATGCAATGATATTTTCTCCCTCCCACTTAATTCGACGTCTTAAGGGGGCGTCAGCCCTTGACTGCCTTGACCTCGTCGATGCTGAGCTCGACCGGCATATCGCGGCGGCCGCGCTTGACGAGAACGGTGACAGTTTTTCCGTCGTCGGAAATGCTCTGGACGGTGCCCGTGTAGCCCTCGAACAGGTCGCTGCAAATAGTGACCTCGTCGCCGACTGCGAAGCTGAGCTGAACCTTCTTTTCCTCGATGTTCAGCGCCTCGACCTCAGCGTCGGAGAGCGGAGTGGGACGGGAACCGGGACCGACGAAGCCGGTCACGCCCGAGATATTGCGGACGACGTGCCAGGTCAGCTCGCTCATCTCCATTTTGATGAGCACGTACCCCGGGAAAATTTTGACCTCGACTTCCTTCTCCGTGTCACCGTTTTTCTCAACGACGATCTCCGTGGGGATACGGATGTCGGCAAACTTATCCTGAAGCCCGCGGTTTTCGACGATCTTTTCGAGATTCGCCTTAACCTTGTTTTCGTAGCCGGAATAGGTGTGCGCCACATACCATTTCAGGCCCTCGTTCATTGTGTCGAGATTGCTCATGATCAGAACAGACTGCCCAGGGCGATAATACCCTTCGAGAACGCAAAGTCAAGCAGACCGATAACGGCGGCGAGCGCCACCACTACAACAATCACAACTATGGAATTTTTTCTGACCTGCGGCCAGGGCATCCAGACTATTTTCTTCAGCTCACTCTTATAGCTCTTCCACCATACCTTGAGCTTTTCGCGCTTGATTATACCGACAACAACGCCTGCGATAATAGCAGCGCCGAAGATCCCGAGGCTGACCCAGAAGAAGGTGCTGAGTTTTTTCTCATCCTTCGTATCATCGGACGCATCGTCCTCTTTGTCGTCA
>CAVIBA010000028.1:0-17649 GCA_963640785.1 Bulleidia sp. | reverse complement strand
AGGCTATATTGCATTATGAGGGATGATATGGATGCAAAAAGTGCGATTCCAGTCAGATTCCAGTCAAAAAAGTTCAAGCCCCACAAGGGAAAAACCGCGCTTTTGTGTCAGCGATTCCAGTCAAACCGCACTCTGGCGATAAAAATGTTCAATGCTGACAACGCTTTTTGAGGCAGTGCCATAAAGGTAGAAACTTTATGATACATTTTCACCCCCGCAACTGCCCGTCGCGCTCATGGTCAACCGTTCGGCCGGGGGCTGCTTTGCAAGCGAACTAAAAGGAAAAATCATTGGAGGTTGTTGTAATGAACGTGTTTACAAAACAGAATTTTGCAAGAGTTCTCGCGCTTCTTATCACGGTCGCGATGCTCTTTGCGCTCGTTTCGTGCGAAGGCGCGGTCGGACCGGCCGGGCCACAGGGCGAGCAGGGCATCCAGGGTGAGAAGGGTGACACCGGTGCTCAGGGCGAAAAGGGTGAAAAAGGTGACACCGGCGCTCAGGGCGAAAAGGGTGAAAAAGGTGACACCGGCGCTCAGGGCGAAAAGGGTGAAAAAGGTGACACCGGCGCTCAGGGCGAAAAGGGTGAAAAAGGTGACACCGGCGCTCAGGGCGAAAAGGGTGAAAAAGGTGACACCGGCGCTCAGGGCGAAAAGGGTGAAAAAGGTGACACCGGCGCTCAGGGTGAAAAGGGCGAAAAAGGTGACACCGGCGCTCAGGGCGAGAAGGGTGAAAAAGGTGACACCGGCGCTCAGGGCGAAAAAGGCGAAAAGGGTGACAAAGGCGACACTGGTGCTCAGGGAGAAAAGGGCGACAAGGGTGACGCCGGAAAGTCTGCTTACGAGATATACAAGGAAGCGAACCCCGAGTATACAGGCACCGAGCAGGAATGGATTGAAGCGCTGGCGTCCGGCACTCTCACTCGCTACACTGTGACGTTTGACCTGCGCGGCGGAACAGCCGGAGCCGGGTTTGTGGCGAGCACGACTGTCTTCGCGGGCGGTACGGTTGCGTTGAGCATCCCGAGCAAGACGGGGTTTGTGTTTGCCGGATGGTATACGGGAGACACGGTCAACGACGGCATTTTCACCACCACGGATAAGGTGACCGGCAACCTCGCGCTTGTTGCAAGATGGAACCCCGTGAAGGTTACGGTTACGTTCAAGGATTATTACGGCGACACGGTTGACGTGGTGACGGTTGATTACGGTGCCTCCGTTACGCCGCCCGCAGTGCCGTCGAGCATAGGAAAGCTCAAATTCCTCTCGTGGGACAAGAATGTAGAGCTGGCCGCTGTAACGGCGGATATAACCGTCAGCGCGATTTACGTGGTGAACGGTTACACGATAAAGTTTGAGACGGACGGCGGCAGCACGGTCGCCGACGTGATGGCGTATGTGGGCGAGATTCCGGCAAAGCCGGATGACCCCGAGAAGGCCGGTTTCACGTTCGCCGGTTGGTTCCTCGACCGCGCCTACACGCAGGAATACAAATTCGATAAGGCGCTCAACGCCAACACCACGCTCTATGCCAAGTTCAACGGCGACTACATAATGATTACCACCGCCGCCGAACTCGTGGCGATTGCGAACGATCCGACCGCGAAATACATGCTCGCCAACGACATCAACCTCAAGGGCGATGTATGGACTCCCATTGACACCTTCTCCGGCGTCCTCGACGGCGCGGGACACAGAATCTTCAATTTTGTGATTACGGAGAGCGACAAGACGGTTGGATTCATTCGTGAGAACAGCGGTACAATAAAGAATCTGACACTGGATGACTATTATTTTTCCATCAGCTGCGCCGGCTCTGGCGCGGGAATAATTTACGCCGGTTTGCTTGTTGGAGATAACAGCGGAACTATATCCGACTGCACGGTGACGAACAATGGTACTTTTAAATCTGCCATGAGTTATAACAGAAGCAGCGAGGCATACCATGCGTTGACTTTGTTTACCGGCGCAGTAGCAGGTAGAAATACCGGGGTGGTAGAAAACGTTAGTTCAGGAGCAGATATTGTCTGTGATTTCTCAGCATCCATCAATGAATACAGCACTTATGCCAATATGTGTGTGAAAACGTATACGGGCGGCATTACTGGTGGAAACAGCGGGACAGTCAGCCAGTGTGAATATGAAGGAAAAATTACTGCTGACAGATACGCCGGAAAATATAGCAGAGCGAATATGTATATGCATTGCTATTTCTCCGGAATTGCCGGAATTCAGGAGAACACGGGTAAAATTGAGCGTTGCTCTTCCAACGCAGTTATCAATGTGAATGAAAAATCCGGCTCAAGTGGAACAAGAGAAACCTACATCGGAAGCACCTGCGCGCTGAACAATGGCGGCAAGGTGTCCGACTGTGTGGCGACCGGAAGTATTGCGCATACGGGAAATGAGACCTCCTATGTTGGCGGAGCAGTTGCAAAACACACCGCCAACGGCACAATCTCAAATTGCTACACCTCCGTTGAGATTAGCGAGGCGGTCAGTGGCAGCTATGTCGGCGGCATCGTCGGTGCCTGCGACGCCAACTGCACGATCAAAGCAAGCTGCGCTGAAGGCAATATAACCATAAGCGGCAACTCAACGAACTACGGATATGTCATCGGCAAGGCCGACAGCGGCTCCACCTGCTTCAAGTGCTATTACAGCTCGTCCGCAGTGATTACTGTCGGCGGCGAGGTCAAGGCGGCTGGCACCTGCACCGAGGGCATCGCAAAGACCCTTGATGAGCTTCACAGCACGGCACTGCTCGTCGATACGCTCTATTGGGATACCGACATCTGGAACATCGGCTTCGGCGTTCCCACACTCAAATAATCCCACAGCAAAAGGGCTGCCATGCGGCAGCCCTTGATGTGAGCCCCGGCCGATGGCCGGGGCTCACTTATTCTCTCAATACACAAAACCCCCGGCCATCGGCCGGGGGTTTTATTCACTACCTCAGATTACTGGGGTTTCGTCGTAGAAATGCAGGAGTTGCTGATATAGTATTTCTTGTCGGTGTTGGTGTCCTTGTCGCGGTAGACAATCTCGCTCCAATCCTTGCCCTTTGCGGTGCGGGTCAGCGTGTCGCCCTTGCGGACGGAGCCTCTTGCCTCGGTCTCGGTGGAGGGAGCCAGGCGCACCCAAGCGGAGGTGACGGTAACGTAGACAGTGTCGTTGACCTTCTCGAAATCGTTGCCGCTGATGTCGTCAGTGGTGACGCAGGACGCGGAAATATAACGGGTCTCGCCACCGTAGGTGACCTTCATCCAGGACTCGCTGGTAGCGGTGCAGGTCAGCGCGTCGCGCAGATGCAGAACCTCGTCGCGGCTTGCGTCGTCAAGGTCGGGGTTCTTGCGCAGCCATGCGTTCTCAACAGAGACGTAAACGGTCATGTTGGCTTCCTTCCACTCGATCTTGGCGGGTGTCGTG
Organism: Bulleidia sp.; assembly: GCA_963640785.1. Classification (GTDB taxonomy): domain Bacteria; phylum Bacillota; class Clostridia; order Oscillospirales; family CAG-272; genus UMGS1002. The sequence goes on along the minus strand of CAVIBA010000028.1, from coordinate 14,224 downwards.
GTAGTGGTGTCCTTGGCCGGAGTGGTGGTGTCTTTGGGAGCCGCGGTCGAGGTGTCGGGCGCGGGGGTCGTGGTGTCAGCGGCGGAGGTGTCGGACGGGGCGGGGGTGGTCTCGGGCGTTATCGAGTCGGAACCGGGGGTCGTGCTTCCAGGGGTGGCAGTGGATGTATCTTTACCGTCGCCGCCAGTACGGCAGGACGCCATCGACAATGCCATAACCGCGACCAGAATCAAAGCTATGATAGAGGCAAATTTTTTCATACTTTTAAACTCCTTTTATTTTGTGCTTCTTTGCGCTTCTGTCGGATTAAATTATACCATATGTAGTGGCGGCTGTCAAGAATGAAAAAGGTCGCAATTTGGAAATTACGAAAAAATTAATAAAATAATTTCGGGAAATTTTCGCGCTTCATGCCCCCGCCTTGACCATACTGCTGACGGCGTAGATCAGCACGTCCGAGGCCTCATCGGGGCGGACGATGGTGTAGGTGGTCGTAATCCACCCGCGCGACGTGGTGTCGGGGTCGGATAATTTGACGACGCCGCATGTTTTTACACTTTGATAAAAAGCCCCCGTGGGGGCTTTTTGCGTGGCCGCGGATTTCGGCGGGGCACTTGACAAATGACATTTGATATGGTACTCTAAAGTCATATCCGTATTTCGTGATGCTGTGAGGTGCTTATGAACAAAAACAGGATTTTTGCAGTAATATCGCCGATCTGCTTTGGCATAGCGGCGGTGTGCCGGTCGAACTATGTGCGGCTGGTCGAATATATGTTTGTAAAATACGCGCTGCTCGGCCTAAATTCGGGCGCGCCGGATCCGGCGTTTACGCTCATGAACGTCACGTGGTGGGTGCGCGTGGCGCTGTTCGCCTGCGCGGGCGCGCTATGCCTGCCGCTGATATTTGCAAAGCCTGACGGCGAGGCGGGTGAGGAGTCATGAAAAGCTACCGTATCGCCATATGCGACGACGAGCCCGAGCAGTCGGCGGCGCTCCGCGAAATCGTTGACGAATGGGGGCGGCGGACAGGCTCTGAGTGCCGCGTGTCGGTTTTTCCAAGCGCGGAGGCGTTTTGGTTTGCCTATGAGGACGACAGCGCGTACGACATTCTGCTCCTCGACGTCGAGATGAAGGGCATGACGGGCATCGAGCTCGCCCGCCGCCTGCGCGCGGACAGCTGCCGCGCCGAGATTGTGTTCATAACCTCGCATTTTGAGTTTGTCGGCGAGGGGTACGAGGTGGACGCGCTGCATTACCTGCAAAAGCCCGTGTCGGCGGAAAAGCTCTGCGCCGTGCTCGACCGCGCGGCACAGAAGCTGGCCGTGGAGCCGCCCTTTGTCGTGCTGTCCTGCGACGGCGGGACGGTTAAGCTATATGAGAGCGACATTATTTACGTCGAGTCGTTCCTACACGACATCGTGATACACACGGCGGGGCGGGACTGGCGCACCAAGGAGAGCATCTCCGCCTTCGCGGCGCGAGTCGGCGAGGACTTTTTCCGGGCGCACCGGTCGTACATTGTCAATCTCAAGGCCGTTGTGCGCATTGACCGCACGGCGGTGACGCTCGAGGGCGGCGCTACGGTTCCGCTCGCGCGCGGCAAATATGACGAGATAAACCGCGCGTTCATCGCGCGCAACTGAGTGGGCCGGGGCGCAAGCCAAGTCAAACCAAGGCAGGCCAATACAAACCGGACACATTGAGACAAACCGAGGTACAAAATGCTCAAACGAACCTATCTTAAGCTGGTTGAAATAGAAGAGGAGCAGGCGCGGCGTCACCTTGAGGAGGTGCGCAGCATACACGCCGAGATGAGAGGCTACAAGCACGATTTTCACCACCACCTCCAGGCGCTGAAGGGTCAGCTCGAGGCGGGCGAGGTCGACCGCGCGCTCTCCTACATCGAACAGCTCGACCGGAGTCTGCAAAACGTCGACACGCTGCTCAAAACCGGCAACGTAACCGTCGACGCCATTCTCTCGGCCAAGCTTGCGCAGGCCAAGGCGGACGGCATTGCCGTCACGGTCGAGGCCGTCGTGCCCGACAGGCTGGCGCTGTCCGACCTTGAGCTGAGCATCGTCATCGGCAACCTGCTCGACAACGCCATCGAGGCCTGCCGCGAGGCGACGGGCGAAAAATTCATACGCCTCACCGTGCGCATAAAGGGAAAGATGATGTATTTCTACCTGCTCAACACGGCGGGCAACAAAAAGCGCAAGGTCGGCTCGCTGTTCAGAACGGTCAAAACGGGCGCGCACGGCTTCGGCCTGCACCGCGCCGAGGCGATACTGAAGGCGCACGGCGGCTGGGTTAAGTTCAACAGCGAGCAGGGCGCGTTCACGTCCGAATTTCTCGTGCCCGCCGTGAATTAAGGCATCATCGCGCAATTCCGATGGTGCTTAAATGCAATTCGTGCACCGGAGAATGCAATTGGTGCACGAATTTTGTTTTTTCGGCGCGGGCGTGGTATACTGTGCTCACAACAGAGAAGGGAGCGACAAACCTTGAAGGACAAAAAGAAAAAGAAAAAGCCGTATCGCAGCGTGTGGAGCAACGTGATATGGAGCTTTCGTGAAATGCTGCGCCAGACGCCGGCCGCCTTCTGGCTTTTGGTGCTCGGCGTGCCGCTCGCGGTGTTTACCGCATGGGCCAAGATAAAGCTGCCGGCGCTGGTCGTGTCGGAGGTGGTGACGGGGCAGCCGTTTGTGCATGCGGCGACGGTTGTCGGCGCGCTCATCGGCGCGCTGCTGCTTTCCGACGTGCTCGGCGACTTTATCTCGACGGTGGTCGGCGCGTATGAGAGCAAATACCGCTACCGCCAGTGCGTACGGCTGCAGGAAAAATCGATGACCTGCTTCTATCAGACCTACGAAAAAAAGTCGACGCATGACCTCGCCGACCGCGCATTTCAGGCAAACATGATGTCATACGGCCGCGTGCAGCTGCTCGAGGTGCCGGAGCAGAGCGTCAGGCTGGTTCAGAGCGTGATCTGTTACGGCCTGTTCGGGACTATAATTTCGTTCGCAAGCCCGTGGCTGGCGCTGTTTCTGACGGTGACGCCGGTTGTCAACTGGTTTTTTGTCCGGGCGTATCAGAATTATGAGTACAGCACAAGGGGCGAGCGCGCGGGAATTCACCGTAAGAGAAGCTACGTGTCAAATCGCGCTGCGGATTTCACTGCCGCCAAGGACATAAGAATTTACGGCATGTCTGGGTGGCTGCGTCAGGTGTTTGACGACCTGTTCGACCAGGATATAGAATGGAAAAAGCGGCTCAATATCCGCAAATTTCTGTCCCGGCTGCCCGACCTCTGCGTCATACTCATACGCGACGGCGCGGCGTATGCGGTGCTCATCGCCATGTCGGTGCAGGGAAAGATAAGCGTCGACCAGTTTGTGATGTACTTTGCGGCAATATCGGGCTTTGCCGGTCATATAAGCGACATTCTCTCCTCGTGGATAGATATGCACGCGGCCAGCCTCAATGTCTGCGACTTCCGCGAGTACATGGATCTGCCGGAGGAGGACGGCTCCGGCCGCGCCCGTGCCGACGACCACATCTCGCACGCGCCCGAGATTACGTTTGACCACGTCTCCTTCCGCTACGACGGCGCGGAGGAGGACACGATACGCGATATTTCCCTCACCCTTCATCCCGGCGAGCGGGTGGCGCTGGTCGGCATCAACGGCGCGGGCAAAACGACGCTCGTCAAGCTGCTCTGCGGGCTGTACCGGCCGACGTCGGGCGAGATACGCATAGACGGCGTGCCGGTGGACGACTTTCGCCACGCAGATTACTACCGGCTGTTCTCACCCGTCTTTCAGAACGTTCGAACCGCATTTTTCTCGCTTGCCGAGACGGTAGCCGCGGCGGGCGGCGACAGAGTCGACCGCGCCCGCGCCGAGGAGTGTATGCGCCGCGCGGGACTCGGCCGCAAGCTGGACTCGCTGCCGGACGGCATTGACACAAAGCTCGATAAGCAGGTCAACAAGGACGGCATCGCGCTGTCCGGCGGCGAGGCGCAGAAGCTGGTGATGGCGCGCGCGCTCTACAAGGACGCGCCCGTGCTCGTCCTCGACGAGCCGACGGCCGCGCTCGACCCCATCGCGGAAAACGAAATTTACATGCAATACCGCGACATGACCGGCGGCAAGACCTCGCTGTTCATATCGCACCGGCTGGCGTCCACGCGCTTCTGTGACCGCATCCTCTACCTTGACCACGGAAAAATCATCGAGGAGGGCACGCACGACGAGCTGATAGCGCGGGGCGGGGAATACGCAAGGCTTTTCGAGATACAGAGCTGCTGGTACCGCGACGATTACAGGGGGGAGAGCTGTGATGAAACTTAAGGAACATATAAATATCAGTCGGCGACTGATAAAGCTGCAATACTCGCTCAGCCGCCGCCATATGTGGGCGACAATCATCCGCAGCGTCGTGACGGCGCTCGCGCCCTATGTACCGATATACTTTTCCGCGCTGCTCATTGACGCGCTGGTGTCGGGCGCGCCGCTCGGACGGCTCGTGCTGTACGCCTCGCTGACGGTGGGACTCTCCTCCGCTATGCTTTTGTTTAAGCATTGGCTGAAGGCTCAGGCAAACACCGGCGAGAGCGAGGGCGTGCGGAGAAACGAGTGGCGGTATGCCGAGAAAGCCATGGAAATGGCCTATTCCTCCATTGAGGATCGCGACGTTTCGCTGCTGTGCGAGAGGGTAAAGTCCGAGACGAACACGGGGTACACGCTTTTTTATCCCATTACCTGCATCACAAAGGCCGTGTCGTCGATAGTGAGCATCGCGGCCTCGCTTGCGCTGACGGTTTCGTTTTTTGCGGCGGGGGCGATTGAGACGTGGATGAAGCTTGCGTTTGTCGGCGGCGTCATACTGACGGTGACAGTGCGCACGCTGATAAACAAAAAATCGGCTGAAATACAGCTGAAATTCTACTCCGACATCACGCCCTTAAACCTGATGATCTCAAAGCACAGCGAATATGTCGACGATTACACCAGCGGCATGGACATTCGCCTCTACGGCATGGAGAGTCTTATGGCGGACTTTGCCTCCGATATGTTCGGCCGGGTGTGCAGTGAGGAAAAAAAGACGAGCTTCCGCGCGGCGGGGCTGAACCTCGTGGCGCAGGTCATGAACTACGCGTTGAACTTCGGGGTGTATATGATACTCATCAGCGCGGCGCTGTCAGGCGGGCTTACGGTGGGCTCGATTGCAAAGTACGTCTCCTGCGTCATGCTCATGATGACGGCAATCTCAGGGCTTGTCACCGCGGCGCAGCTGTCCGCTGTGAACCATGAATACTCAAAGCGCTATTTCTCCTATTTCGACATCCCGAACGACATGTACAAGGGCACGCTGTCGGTCGAGAAGCGGGACGATAACGAGTATTACGTCGAGTTTCGCGATGTGTCCTTCAGGTATCCGAACACCGAGGCGTACGCGCTGCGGCATGTGAGTCTGCGGTTCCGCGTGGGCGAGAAGCTGGCCGTTGTCGGCATGAACGGAAGCGGCAAGACCACCTTTATCAAGCTGCTCTGCCGCCTCTACGACCCGACCGAGGGCGAGATACTGCTCAACGGCGTCGACATACGCAAGTACGACTATGACGAGTACATGTCCATCTTCTCAGTTGTCTTCCAGGACTTCCGGCTGTTCGCCTTCCCGCTCGGGCAGAACGTGGCGGCGGGGGCGGAGTACGACGCCGACCGCGTGCGCGATTGCCTCTCTAAGGCGGGCTTCGGCGAGCGCCTCGACAGCCTGCCGGACGGCCTCGACACGCCGCTCTACAAGGAATATTCCAAGGACGGCGTCGAGATTTCGGGCGGCGAGGCGCAGAAAATCGCGCTCGCACGCGCGCTGTACAAAAACGCGCCCTTCATCGTCCTCGACGAGCCGACGGCGGCGCTCGACCCCGTCTCCGAGTACGAGGTTTACAGCAACTTCAACCGCATCTCGGGCGGCAAAACGGCGATATACATCAGTCACCGCCTCGCCTCCTGCCGCTTCTGCGACGAGATACTCGTATTTGACGAGGGCAGCGTCGTTCAGCACGGCACGCATGAGGCGCTGCTCGCCGAGAGCGGCGGCAGATACGCCGAGCTGTGGGCGGCGCAGGCGCAGTATTATAAAGAATAAGGTATTGACACCGGCAGGGCAGACGCGCGTCTGCCCTGCTTTTGGCATCGCAAAAATCGGGGCAAAGTGTCTTGATTTTTGCTGAGAAGTATATTATAATATAATCGGATTGTTATCAAAACCGGAGGATTGCCATGAAAAGAGTCAGCAAAGATAATTACTACCTCGACATTGCCGAAACGGTCGCCGAGCGCAGCACCTGTCTGCGCAAAAAGTACGGCGCGATTATAGTCAAGAACGACGTCATAGTTTCGACCGGCTACAACGGCGCGCCCCGCGGCCGCAAAAACTGCAACGATCTTCAGTTCTGCATGCGCGATAAGCTGAATATACCGCGCGGCGAGCGCTATGAGATGTGCCGCTCGGTTCACTCCGAGGCAAACGCCATAATCGCCGCCCCGCGCGAGCAGATGCTCGGCTCGACTCTTTATATGGCCTGCGTCTCGCCCGAGGACGGCTCGCTCGTCCCCGGAACCACCTCCTGCATGATGTGCAAGCGGCAGATTATAAACGCAGGTATCAGCCGCGTCGTCATACGCGACACGCACGAGGATTACCGCGTCGTCAACGTCAACGACTGGATTGAGGACGACGACTCGCTTTCCGGAAACTTCGGCTATTGATGCCCGATGGGAGATAAAATGAGAGCTTTCAAACTGCTGACCGTGGCGCTCGTCTGCCTGCTTGTGCTGTGCTCCTGCGCCAACACGCTGAATTACGATAAGACCGAAAACATATTCACCGACAAAAAGACGGGCGTCCGCTACACCGACGCGCCCTCCTGCTACGAGTCGCGCGAGGTGGGCGACAAGTATGCCGCCTGGAAAAACGATTACGCCACCGTCGATTTCTACACCATGGACGGCGCCGACCCGCTGCTCTGGCTGACCGAGGAGGGCGGGGTCGTCTTTTACGACGTCGACCACGTCACGCTGCCCGAGCTCTCCGAGATGGAGATAAGCGAGGTGCTGATCTGCGTCGAGGGCGACGCGCTGTACGCGGTTGCCGAGATAAAGTCCGCCGAGCACATAAGCGCGCTCACCGCGCTATGGGAGACCGGCGAGAGCACCGAGTACACCGGCGCGACGCCGTCGAGCCACTACCGCATAAAGTTTGTTTCGGAAAAGTACCCCTTCCTTTACTTCAGTCTGATTTACGTCGAGTATTCGGACGGAGCCTACCTTTACTGCCGCGACACGGGGCGCTGCGTCCCCGCCGGCGACATCATCCGCGGCTACCTTGACGGCTCGCTTGACTGACGGTACACCTGATGACGCTTGAAACCTTCTCACCAGCTCACTGTGCTCCTGCGGCGGAGACCGAGCGGCTGTGCTTCTCCGAGCCGTGGACGGAGGCGGGACTTTCCATGTTCACGCGTGAGGGCGGAATGGGCGTCGCCTGCCTTGAGGGCGGGCGGCTCGCCGCCTACGCCTGCATGACGTACGTGCTCGACGAGGGCGAGATAGTCACCGTCGCCACGCACCCTGACTTTCGTCGGCGCGGACTTGCACGCCGGACACTCGCGCGGCTGTGCGAGGACGCCGCGGCGCGCGGCATATTGACGCTTACGCTGGAGGTTCGCGAGTCGAACGCCCCGGCGCGCGCGCTTTACGCGGCGGAGGGCTTTCGCGAGGTCGGGCGACGGCGCGGCTTTTACGCGCTCCCGCGCGAGGACGCGATAGTAATGCAGAAAATCTTGGGCGACCAGCCTGCAATAACTGACAGAGGTTGATATATAATAATGTACATTTTGGGAATCGAAAGCTCGTGCGATGAGACGTCGGCGGCTGTCGTCGAGATGGGCGACGGCGTGCGACGCATCGCTTCAAATATTGTTGCCTCGCAGATCGAGACGCATAGGCTGTACGGCGGCGTTGTGCCCGAGATAGCCAGCCGCGCGCACATCGAGGCCATCAGCGGCATAACCTACGAGGCGCTTGAGACGGCGGGCGTCACGCTCGCCGACATCGGCGCGGTGGCGGTGACGTCGCACCCCGGCCTTATCGGCGCGCTGCTGGTTGGGGTCAACTTTGCAAAGTCGCTCGCCTATGCCAACAACATTCCGCTCGTGCCCGTCGACCACATAAAGGCGCACACCGCGGCGGCCTACCTTTCCGACCGCTCGCTTGAGCCGCCCTTTCTGGCGCTCGTCGTGTCGGGCGGGCACACGTCGTTTTACCGCGTGAGAAGTTACACGGACTTCGAGGAGATAGGCACCACGCGCGACGACGCGGCGGGCGAGGCGTTCGATAAGATCGGGCGCGTCATAGGCCTGCCCTATCCCGGCGGCGCGGCCATCGACCGCCTCGCCTACGAGGGCGACCCGCGCGCCATCCCGCTGCCCTCCCCGGCGCTACCCGGCGACACGCTGGACATGTCCTTCAGCGGCATCAAGACGGCGGCGCTCAACTACATAAATTCGCGCACCCAGCAGGGGCTGCCCATCCCCCGCGCCGACCTCGCGGCCTCCTACACGCACGCCATCGTGGCGGCGATAGTCAGGAAGGCCGAGGCCGCGCTCGAGGCGAGCGGCGAGCGCAGACTTGTGCTCGCGGGCGGCGTCGCGGCAAACTCGCATCTGCGCTCGGCGCTCGACCGCATGTGCCAGCGACACAGGGTGCTCATGTCCATGCCGCAGGTCTCGCTGTGCGGCGACAATGCCGCAATGGTGGCAGCCGCGGGATATTTTGACTACCTCGCCGGGCATTTTGCCGGGACGGAGCTCAACGCGTCCGCCACATAAATATCACAATTCAAAAAAACAAGGCGAGTTTTCCACAATACTTTTCCACAGGCATGTGGAAAACTCGGGGGTTTTCCACGGGTAGTTTTCCACAGGTATATGGAAAACTACGTGGAAAACCTCACCGATCCGTAAATTCTGTGTTCGGAATGTGTCGGATGTATGATTTTGTGCTCACTTTTGGGAGGTCGAACATATGGAAAACCATGATGAGTCTCTGGAGACCGAATTTCAGTCGGATTCCTCGGAGCTGAACGAAAAAAACGGCGTGCGCGCAAACGTGTCGCCTGCCGTGATAAAGCGCCTGCCGCGCTACTTCAGATATTTAAGAGAGCTGATCCGTCAGGGCAAGAGCCGCATAAGCTCGGGCGAGCTGTCCGACATTATGCACGTCACCGCCTCGCAGATACGTCAGGATCTTAACTGCTTCGGCGGCTTCGGCCAGCAGGGGTACGGCTACAACGTCAACTATCTCTACACCAAAATCTGCGACCTGCTCGGCGTGGGCTGCGGCTACCGCGCCGTCGTGATCGGCGCGGGCAACCTCGGCACGGCGCTCGTGCGCAACCCCATGTTCGAGAAGCGCGGCGTCGACGTCATCGCGCTTTTTGACATCAATCCCGCCGTCATCGGAAACAATATCGGCGAGGTGCGGGTATACGACATGCGGGAGTTCGGCGACTACTGCCACCGCAACCACGTCGACATCGCCGTTCTGACGCTGCCCAAGGAGGCGGCGGCCGCGACGCTCGAGATAGTGGCGGCGGCCGGTATACGCGGAATCTGGAATTTCAGCGGCCGCGAGCTGGACACGACCGGCACGGACATTGTCGTCGAGAACGTTCACCTCGGCGACTCGCTTATGACGCTGTGCTATGAGTTGTGCCGTCGCGAGGGCGACGGGGAGTGCGGCAGATGAAAATTTCGCTTGTTTTTTCGGACGGCGCCGTCAGCATTCCCGCGCCCGCGTTTCGCAGGCTCGGGCGTGCGTCCGACACGGCGCTGCGCCTTCTGATGATACTTGCCTCGGACGCGAGCGTCCGGGAGAACTATGAAGCCGAGGCCGACCGTGTGGCGGCGCTGCTCGGCTGCGACCGCGCGAGACTTGATGCCGCGCTGTCCTTCTGGTGCGGCGCAGGCGTGGCCGACACGGTGGAGGACGCTGCGGGCGCGCTGTCCGGAACGTCCGAGTCAACAGCATCGACAGAACCAACCTCGCCGACCGCGCAGCCTGCTGTGACGCCGGATAGCGGCGGGAACAGCCCGGAGCAGTCCGCGGAGACGGAGACCGGCGGACGGTCAGACGCAGGGGCAGAGAAGAGCACGCCCGCAACGGTAACCGGAACGGGAGCCAACACGGGAGCCGACGGCGACGTGGTCGCGTCCTCCGATAAAGCTCCGGGTAGCGCACAGGCGGAGGGTGGCAGTCAGCCGCAGTCACGCCCGGCGCGCAAGACCAAGCTGCAACGCGCTGCCGAAATTCCCGACTACTCTGCCGCGGAGCTCGGTCACATGCTTGAGAGCGACGTCGGCGCGGTGGTGCTGGTCGACGAGGGACAGCGGCGCATCGGCCGCATGTTCAATACGCGCGAGGTGGCGATACTCGTCGGACTGAAAAATTATCTTGAGCTTTCCAACGAGTTTCTTTACATACTTCTCGAGCACTGCGCGCACGTCGGAAAGACGAGCATGCGCTACGTCGAGACGACTGCGTTCGGCATGTACGACGAAGGCATTCACGACGCCGACGCGCTGCGTCAGAAGCTGGCGGAGCGCGAGCTGTACTCCGGCTTTGAGGGACGCTTCAAGGCCATGGTCGGCGCGCGCGGACGCAGACTGAGCGCCAAGGAAAGCCGTTTCATCAACCGCTGGTGTCTTGAGATGAAGTATGATTTTGAGATGGTCGAGCTGGCGTACGACATAACCGTCGACCGCTGTCACGAGTACAATCCGGCCTACATGAACGGCATACTCGAGCGCTGGTACGCCGACGGCATCACAACTCCGGACGCCGTCCGTGCGGACGACGAGGCGCACAACGGAACGCAAAAAAAGACGCCGCAGGACGGCGTCAGCTTCAACACCGACGAATTCTTCGAGGCGGCGCTGCGGCGCAGTTATTCCGATAACTAATGGAGGCTACTATGGGCTACAACGCTGAAAACTACCGGCGCATACGTGCCGAATACGAAAACAAATTCAACCGTGCCCGCGAGCTGGCCGACATGCGCCGCGAGGAGCTGGCCGAGAAGGTGCCGGGCGTGCGCGAGATCGACGCCAGGCTCGGCCGCACGGGTCTTGAGATAATGGGCGCTATTCTCGCAGGCGGCAAGGCGACCGAGTCGCAGGTCGAGGAGATACGGCGCAAGAACACCGAGCTTCAGGAGAAGCGCGCGGAGTTGCTTCGCGAGCACGGCTACCCCGCCGACTACTCCGACGTGCACTACGAATGCGAAAAGTGCTCGGACAGCGGCTTTGTGGACGGGCGCATGTGCTCCTGCATGAAAAAAGCGCTGGTGCTGGCGGGCTGTGAGTCCTCGGGACTCGGACAGCTCATGCGCGACCAAAGCTTTGAGAATTTCTCGCTGGGATATTACAACGCCGTCAACGGCGAGCGCGAGGAGATGGAGCGCAATCTGACCATAGCGCACCGCTTTGCGCAGTCGTTTCACGGTGTCGGCTCGGGCAATCTGCTGCTCATGGGCGGCACGGGACTCGGCAAGACGCATCTGTCCTCGGCCATGGCGCGCGGGATAATCGAGGCGGGCTACGACGTCTACTACACCGGCGCGCAGGGCATGCTTTCGGACTTTGAGCGCGAGCGGTTCGGTAACAGCTCGGTCCCGGGCGGCGGTGAGGACACGGGGCGCTATTTCGAGTGCGACCTGCTGATAATCGACGACCTCGGCACCGAGGTGACAAACCAGTTTACCGTCTCCTGTCTGTTCAACGTGATAAACACGCGGCTGAATCTGGGGCGGAGCACGGTCATCAGCACCAACCTGACCCCGGCGGAGCTCAAGGGACGGTATACCGACCGCATTGTCAGCCGCCTGTTGGGTGAATACAGGGCGCTGCGGTTTATCGGCCGTGACGTGCGCGCGCAGAAGCTGGCGAAAAAATAAAAAGGAATAAAAACCATAAGTGTATGCCATAATATTGATACACTCCGGGGCACGCAGGCGTGAGATGCCCGGAATGCGTCACACAGTGGCGTACACTTTTTATTTCAGGAAGGTCAAAAAAATGTCCACAACCGAAACGCTGACAAAGACCGGCGAGCTTGCCGGGCTGATATACAAGAACATGAAAATGGGGGCAGATGCGATAATAAATCTTCTGCCCAAGAGCGACGACGACGCCATAAAGAGCCACATGACGAGCGTGCTTGACGGTTACGAGTCGTTCGCCGGACGCGCCAAGAAGGTACTTGACGACGAGGGGCTCGAGCCCCGTGAGGAGGGCGCCATGGCCAAGATGGGTGCCAAGATGGGAATGAGCATGAAGACCATGGTCGACTCGACCGCCAGTCACATAGCCGAGCTTCTGATGGAGGGCTGTGTCATGGGCATCTGCGAGACGACGCGCACGCTCCGGAATTTTGAAAATTCCAACTGCTCCGAGGACATGCTGAAGCTATGCCGGGAGATTATCGGGTTTGAGGAGAAGAATTTCGAGCAAGCCCGGCGGTTTCTCTGATTTGGCGTATTGGCATATGCCCGTATGCGGGTTTAATTGAATTTTGAGGTTGCGGTTCTCGCAGGGAAACCCCGCGGGAACCGCAAAAATACATATTTTTAGTTGAACTTCGGCAGCCAGTCGCCGTGAGCTTCGATGAGATCGTCGCAGAGAGAGATGATGTCGTCGATGTTCAGCTCGGATGCCGTGTGGGGATCCATCATGGCAGCCTGGTAGATGGCTTCCTTCTTGTGCGTCACAGCCGCCTCAATGGTCATAAGCTGAACATTGATGTTGGTGCGGTTCATAGCGGCGCAAATCTCGGGCAGGTCGCCGACAACGGTCGGCTGAATGCCCGCACGGTTGACAAGGCAGGGAACCTCAACGCAGGCGTTGTGCGGCAGGTTGGTGATAAGGCCGGTGTTGATGACGTTACCGCCAATCTGGTAGGGCACGTTGGTCGTGATGGCCTCCATGATGTAGGACGCGTACTCGCGGGTGCGCTTGTGAGAAACGTCACCGGCAAGCAGCTCCTCGCGCTGCTTGACCCACTTGGTCTCGTGCGCGATGCAGCGGCGCGGATACTCGTCAAGCGGAATGCGGTAGCGCTCGATGAGCTCGGGGTACTTGGACTTGATGAAGAAGGGGTTGTACTCGGCGTTGTGCTCGCTGGACTCGGTAACATAGTAACCGAAGCGGCGGATGTACTCGAGACGGACAAGATCATTGAAGTCCTCGGGAGGATTGTCGAGAATCTCGTTGGCACGGCGACGGATCTCGGGGTAGAGATCGACACCGTCAGCATCGCGGATTTCGAGCAGCCATGCCATGTGGTTGATACCGGCGATCTTCTCCTTGAGCGGACGCTTTACAGTGTCCGCCATGCCGAGCTCCTTGAGCAGCTTGGAGGAGCAGACCTGCACGCTGTGGCACAGACCGACCGTCTTGATGCCGGTGTAGCGCTGCATGTAGCCTGCGAGCATGGCCATGGGATTGGTGTAGTTGAGGAAGTATGCGTCGGGGCAGACCTTCTCCATGTCGTGAGCGAAGTCGTCGAGCACGGGGATGGTGCGCAGAGCGCGGAAAATGCCGCCGATGCCGAGCGTGTCGGCGATGGTCTGGCGGAGGTTGTATTTCTTAGGCACCTCGAAGTCGGTTACGGTGCAGGGCTTGTAGAGACCGACCTGAATGGCGTTGATCACGAAGTCAGCTCCGCGGAGCGCCTTCTTGCGGTTCTCAACGCCGCAGTACTTCTTGATGCGGGCACGCTTATGGTTTATGTTGCGGTTGAGGGCATTGACCATTATGTAGGCTTCGTCAAGTCTGACGGGATCAATGTCGTAGAGCGCGATCTCGGAATCCCACAGGGACTCGGTCAGCATGGTGTCACCCAGCACGTTCTTGGCGAATACAACGCTGCCGGCACCCATGAATGTGATTTTGGGCATTGATTTTTCTCCTTTGGTTTTATGTTATGAAATTTTATCGGGCGCGGGGCGACTGCCCGAGCGCTTATCACCACAAGTATATCTCGATTCCGATAATTTGTCAAGAGCCTGCGCCGATTTTGCGTTTTTTCTTCTTGTGAGGCAAAAAGTTTTCAATATGCACTTGCAATTTTCATTGAAATAATGTACTATTATAAGG
>CAVIBA010000027.1:16084-18357 GCA_963640785.1 Bulleidia sp. | reverse complement strand
ACAGGTACAAAGATTTCAAACGAGCGAGAGCTCGTTCTTTTTTTCGTTTTTCCGCCGCAAGCAAATTCTGCTCGTCCAGTTCCTCTGGCGTTTCTTCCATCCTTGTCACCGTTTTGGAACTGTACAGAACACTATCGTATTCTCCGGAACGAAGCATATCGTACATTTCACGCAAGCCGATATAAGGCACTTTTCTTGGCGTTCAGTTTGCTATCAATATTTTTATTCATCGTTATCACCAACGGAGCCAATAAAGGCATCCAAACGGTCTTTTAGGTTTTCCCACGAGCATTTTATCCCTCCGAGCGAAAGGATGACGGGAATCCGTATGGTTTGCCTGTCACCAAGTTCTCTGTCCATTACAGGAGTTGGCAAAATATAAAACTCCCATTGTTCAAGCATCACGGGGTTTGCTTTGCTGTTGTCATCCTCTGCCAAGAAGCAAAAGATATAAAAGTCCGAGTGATGGCACTTGTGCTTCCAAAGCTGCTCTTTTGTACAATACCCGTCTGTTACATCCTCTTCCCGGAGGCATAGTTGCTTTTTGATGCTGAAAACGATTCTTGATGTCTTTCCGCCGTGCGAGTCACTTACTCTTGCGCACGATTTGATTTCGAGTTTTTTGCCATTGTAAAGCAAATCGTATGGGCTCCACCCCGCCTTATCTTCTGTCGATAAGCCGAGTGCTTTTGCAACAATAAATTCCGCTATCGCTCCACGGACAGGATGGTTCAGCAAGTCTGATGCGTACCAACTCCAAAAGTCGAGCAGATTGAAGTTCATGAACAATCCATTGTTTTGGAAAAGCTCATTTCCGGTCATATTTGACATGGCTCTCCCTCCTATTTTTTGATATTAAAGTTCGGCATGAGCAGTATTTTGGGTGACGCTTTCGTTACCCCACGCTTTCGACGTGGGTCTGATTGAATTGCAATAAGTAATCCTTTTCAGATACCGCCAGATACTTGTCGAGCAAAGCCCACAAGACACGGCGGTCATCCTCAGAAGCACGGTCAAAGCAAGAAAGCAGTATTTTTTCTTCGGGCGAGACGGTTCCCTTACTTTCAGGCAGATTGGTGACTCCAACTAAATAATCGACAGATACATTCAATGCTCTGGCGATGTCTGCGATGATTTCGAGCACGGCAGGGTTATTTACTTCCTTTACATATCTTGAAATGGTAGCTTCCGTTGTGTTCGCTTTCTCTGCGAGCCACTTTTGAGTCACGCCACGCATCTCTATGCAACCTTTAAGTCTTTCAGCAAATGTAGACATAGATACACCTCCTCAATATATATAATAGTATAGCATTAAATTACTGATTTGTACACATAAATCATAAAAACTATAACTTTTTTCTAAAAAGGACTTGACAATTACGAATCGGTAAGATATAATATAAGTACAAGCACAAAAACGACGGAAAGGAGTGCGAGTATGAACTCTCTTGAATTAAAAGGTTTGCGAATCGCAAGGGGAAAAACTCAGTCTTATATGGGTGAGCGTATTGAAAAGTCCCTTGATAGTTATGCAAAAAAAGAGCGGGGTGAAGTCCTCTTTACACCGGAGGAAATTGCGATTGTGGCATCTGAACTCGAAATGACTTTCGAGCAGTTCAATGCTATTTTTTTACAAATAGATTACCGTTTGGTAATGGTGGAAGCGACTTCTCACCGGCTGGTAATAGTATAGCAGAAAAGCGGGTGGATTGAAATGGCAAATGGATGTACAAAGGTTAATGAAAACATCTACTTTCGATGCAGAAAAGAAGCTGCAACATACGACGAGAGACTATCCAGCCGAGAAGGAGCATCTGAACTCCTCGGCGTTTCCGTGTCATCGCTTGCAGACTATGAGCTCGGAAACACCAAAGTTGTTCCGGTGGACAAAGTGAACTTGATGGCAGAGCTTTACAAAGCACCTCAGTTGCGCACCCTTTACTGCAAGAACGAATGCCCCATTGGTAAATATGCCCCGGTTGCCACTGAACTCAAAGGGATTGAAACGGTCGTGATACGGCTCATCCACTTGCTCGACGAAGAAAAGATTGAAGACATCAAAAAGCAGTTAATAGCCGTAGCTTCTGACGGCAGAGTTGACGAATATGACATCCCGGTGCTCCAAGAGATAAAAAGACATCTCGAACAGGTGCAAACAGCAATATCAAGTCTATCACTTATATGCGACAAAGAGGAGGCTTGCAATGACCATTGAAAGTATGCACGAACTGCTTGACAAAGAATACGGGATTACCAGTGAAGCAGACCTCGAC
>CAVIBA010000027.1:11016-16074 GCA_963640785.1 Bulleidia sp. | reverse complement strand
GACCTCGACAAAGCAATACGCAAGATGAAGCAAATAAATATCGCCGCAATGGTGTCCACGCCAAAACAGCGAAAGAAAGGGAAAACGAAGAATGTTGGATTTGCCAAAAGAGTTGCGGGATGCAGTTAAAACGGCAGAAGAAACCCTCGGAGTCGAGGTGCCAGAAAATCTTATCCTTGATGTGCTTATTTACGCACGAAGAAAGCTGGATGGAATCAAACAGCGATATCCGGAGTACACGGACGATTACCTCCCGATTTTGTTTGAAAATGAAATCAGAGACTGCTACACGAGGGGGTATATCAATACGGCGTCGGAAATTATGAGAGGAGCAAGAGCATGAAGGATACGATGTACATAAGTCGCCAAGAAAGAATGAGAAGGCAGAAAAAGACGCTGGCGATGGTTGCCGGTATCATCTTCATATCCGGAGTTATTGTTGGTTTCCTCGTGGGAAGAGGCATAAATGTGTCTGCCGCAAGTGAGTCAACACAAGTCAAAGAGAGCCACAAAACAGTTTCCACCGCTCGAATAGTTGAGAACGAAACGGCGGAGAACGGTCACACAACAGAGGAAGAGCCGAAAACCGAAACACCCCGATATGTGTCACTTGGGGAATTTCGACTTACGGCGTACTGCCCGTGCGAAAAGTGCTGTGGCAAATGGGGAAAGAACCGACCAGTGGATGGAAGCGGAAAGTCGATTGTGTATACCGCATCTGGCAAGATAGCGCAGCAGGGGTACACGGTGGCTGCGGATAAATCCAAGTTGCCGTTCGGGACCAAGATTTACATTGACGGTCACGAATACGAGGTGCAGGATGTAGGCGGAGCTATTAAGGAAAATCGCATAGATGTCTACTTTGAGTCCCATCAGGACGCACTCGAATTTGGAGTTCAATACGCCGAGGTATTTGTCTTGGCAGAAACGGAGGAATAAACGATGTGTGAAATTTGCCATCATGCGCCATGCCTATCTGGATGCCCAAATGCGCCGGACCCGCCAACAGTGTATCACAACACGAGTGATTGATAAGTGGTGCAGCGAGCATGGCTACACAAAAAGCTGGCATTGTCCCAAGTTCAAAGACCAGATTACAGGAAAGCCAATGTATGATTGCGCTTTCCAGTGGTACGAGGAGGAAAAATGATGGCGTACCGAAAGAAAAGGCGTTCTGGATTGCCGATGACGGCACAGTGTTCGAGAAGGAAAGCGAATGCGTGGATTATGAGCTGGAGGCTTCACGCGGGCAGCTCGGCGATAGCAAAGATGTTATCGAGCGCAAGGAGGCTTGCAGCTATCCTCCATTCGATGGAGGTGAGTACTCCGAAAATCATAGCTACAGATGGTTCAAGCCACTGAACGAGAGCGGCGTTGCGCTTCTTAACAGCGCTTTCCCGTCGAGCTACGCGAAGCTTGGTGATGATAGCATCGACAATTGGCACTGCGTCGAATACTCCGACTATGACGATGAGTGCTGGTGGAGCGAACTTTCGCGCAGCCAAAGGTATGTAAACGAGCTACTGGGGCTTCTCGAACCTGAACAGTACGCCAGAAGTGGCTATGTAACCGAAGTTTGCCCCCACTGCGAAATAGAAGTCGAGATGGCGTGGGACACGGAGCGGTATGGGTACAACGCTTTCTGTCCCCACTGTGGGAAAAGGCTGATGCTGTGCGACGAGTGCTTGCACCACGGCGATGAGCCAGCTTGGATATGCGATTACAATTCCGAGACAGATTTCTGCCATCGGAGTATTTGCAAAAATGAAAAGGAGAAAAATAATGTACAACATTGAAAAAGGCAACTACACCTGCGACATTTGCGGTTTCGAGATGAAGTGGGACGAGAGCGATGACATCCATGGGGAAGTTTGGAGTTGCGAGGTCTGCGGCGAAATATTTTGCAGTAAATGCTTCAAGGATGCTCATGGCGATAACAAGTATTACGAAATGATGCGGTCGGGCGAATACATGCGATGCCCGCAGTGCTTTGAAAAAGCAGAAAGGGATGTGAAGCGATGATTACGAGCAGAGAAGATTTCCTTATGACGCTTTTGCATTGCGGCAGCTTAGACCTCGAATTGATTGACGATGTAAACTATGACTGGCGTGACATCCTTGATGACGCACTCCTTGAAGGCGACATAGAACGCCTGAAGATAAACAATGTGATGAGTGCTGTGTTTTCCTATGGGCTTTTGCAAATCAAAGACGCCATCGAAGACAGAGTGGCATACTTAAAGGGAATGGAAGATACGAAGGGATTAAAAGGCGAGCAAGCCGAGGAGCTTAAAGCACTTCAAGTTCTTGATGTAGACGATGATTTCGAGTCGTTCTATAACTGCATTGATACTCACATTTGGTGCGAGAAACACGGAGATATTTACAAGAAATATATGAGCAAGGCACTTGATGATTTTGCAGAAGGAACCGGATTTGAAATAGTCATAAATGAGGGTTGAAAAGTTCTCGGTTTTGTGATATAATAATGACCACAAGCATTGTTCTGACTGGGCTTACGAATGTGAAATCCTGCTTCCCGTAAGCATCGGGGATGCTATGTTCATCCAATAAGCTGCGCAATACTGCGTTGCTCCTCTCCTACACCCTCGGCGTAGGTAACTACGCCTTCGGGAGAGCGGCTGCGGTGCGCCTTGTCTTGCTTGCTTCTTGGATGAACAGCTGATCTTATAAATTCCGCGATACTGCGTTGCTTTGCGTCATTGTCTCGCGAAATTTCTTGCGATCAGCGGGCTCGCCGGAGGTTTCGGGAGGGCAGTGCGCTTACAAACACTTTACAGATTTCAAAGGAGAACCAAAATGGAAACTCCAGTGATCCGCCGTGCGCGGATTCAGGATATACCGACGCTTGACAAATTGCTCTTTGAGGTGCACAAGGTGCACAGTGATGCCCGTCCGGACTTATTTAAGGCGGGCGCAAAGAAGTACACGGACGAAGAGCTTGCGGCGATAATTCCCGACGACAAGAGGCCGATTTTTGTGGCCGAGGTCGGCGGCGAGGTCGTCGGGTATGCGTTCTGCATACACAAGCAGTTCGTGAACGACAACAACATGACCGACGTCCGCACGCTTTACATAGACGACCTTTGCGTCGACGAAAATGTGCGCGGGCTGCACATCGGGCGCAGTCTTTACGACTACGTCATAGACTACGCGCGCGCGGGCGGTTACTACAATGTGACGCTTAACGTATGGGCGGACAACGTCAGCGCGGTCGGGTTTTACGAGAAGATCGGGCTGCGGGTACAGAAGATAGGAATGGAAAAAATACTGTGAGGCGGGCTCCGTCTCACGTTTGAGAGGGGACAGGCATGGGTTCAATCAGTGAGACAGCCGCGCCGCGCATAGTGGCGGTGGTCGGGCCGACAGCGTCGGGCAAGACGGCGCTGAGCCTCGGGCTCTGCCGGGAGCTCGGCGGGGAGGTCATATGCTGCGACTCCATGCAGGTCTACCGCGGCATGGACATAGGAACCGCCAAGCCGACCGATGAGGAGCGCGCGGCGGTGCCGCATCACTTAGTCGACATTGCCGACCCGTGCGAGACGTTCACGGCGGCGGATTACGTCGCGGCGGCGGAGGCTGCGGTCAGCGATGTGCTTGCGCGCGGCCGGGTGCCTGTCTTTTGCGGCGGGACGGGGCTGTACCTTGACAGTTTTCTGCGCGGCGGCTTCAGTCAGGTGCGCGAGGATGCGGAATACCGCGAGCAGCTTGCGCGCTTTGCCGCCGAGCGTGGCAACGAGGCGCTTCACGCGCGGCTCGCGGAAATCGACCCCGAGAGCGCGGCGGCGATACATCCAAATAATGTGCGCCGCGTGATACGCGCGCTCGAAATATACCACAACGAGGGGCTGACCAAGACCGAGCTTGACCGCCGTTCGCGCGAGAGCGCGGGGCGTTACGACGCCGTCGTGATCGGGCTGCGCTATGCCGACCGCGAGCTGCTTTACCGCCGCATAGACCTGCGCGTCGATGCTATGGTGCAGGCGGGGCTGGTCGACGAGGTCGAAAAACTTGACCGCGCGGGCGTTTTTGAACGTTCGGGAACGGCGGCGCAGGCAATCGGGTACAAGGAGCTTTTGCCGTTTGTTCACGGCGAGTGCTTACTCGGGCAGGCGGTCGACAGCCTCAAGACGGCGACGCGCCGCTACGCCAAGCGTCAGCTGACGTGGTTCGGCGCGCACGGCGACGTGCGCTGGCTCGACTGCGGCACGTTCGCCTCACAGCAGGAATTGCTCGCCGCGGCGCTGGCGCTTTGCCGCTGACGAGAGGTTGCTGATGGGCAGAGTCGCTGGCGACCGACAGAAGAACTGAGGCGTTGCCGCACAACACGCAAAAGAAGCTGCGCGGCGGAGTCTGAACAAAGGAGAAATGTATGGAGCAGAACAGAACTGTGCGCCGGAGGACGGCGGGGTACATCGCCATCTGGGTGGCGGCGGTACTGCTTCTGACATTTATTTTATATCAGGCGCTGGGGCTCGGAAGAGTCCGGGCGCAGACGGTGACGGCGGTGCGGTCGGTCGAATACAGCGTAGCCATGCTTGACGGCTGCATATTCCGCGACGAGCGGGTGCTGTACAGCACCAACTCGGGCGCGGCGGTCTACCTCGTTGCCGACGGCGCGCGAGTGAGCGCCGATACCGAGCTGTGCCGCGTCTACACCACCGGCAGCACCGCCGAATACCTCGCCCGCCGCCGTGAGCTTGAGTCGCGGCTGGCGCTGCTCGCGGACGCCCGCGAGCTCGGTCGCACAAGCGCGGGCGGCATCGACCGCACGCAGGCGGCGCTCGACAAAAGCTACGCCGACCTCATGTCGGCGCTCGGCGAGGGCAGGCTCGACACCGCCGACGACGGCCTGCGCGACCTGCTTGTCGCACTTAGCGCGCGGGCGCTTATCCGCGGCGAGTCGCTTGACGACGAATACGCGGCGGTCTCGGCACAGCTCGAAGCGCTCGACGCCTCCTACGGCGGGGCGTACCAGAGCATAAAAAATGAGGCGTCGAGCTACTTCTTTTACAGCTGCGACGGCTATGAGTCGGC
>CAVIBA010000027.1:0-11006 GCA_963640785.1 Bulleidia sp. | reverse complement strand
GCCTTCGATGTCTCGCTGATAGACACTGTCGACGCGCGAACGCTGCGCGCGATGGCGGTCTCCGAGCCGCATTTCGACGGCGCGGGAACGCCTGTCGGCAAGCTGGTTGACAGCTACGAATGGCACCTCGCGCTCGAGGCCGACGGCGATGTCATCTCGCGTCTGAAGGTCGGCGGGGAATACCTGCTCGAGCTCGACGGCCGCGATCTGCGCATGACGCTGCGCCGCGCCGACCGGGACGCCGGTGTCATAGTCTTTAACTGCGGCATTATGCCGGAGAATTTTGATTACGGACGGGTTCAGTCGGTAAAACTCATTATGGGCTCGACGACGGGCTACCGCGTGCCCGAGCAGGCGCTGCACACCCGCGAGGGCATGGACGGCGTTTACGTGCTGTCGGGCTCCGAGGTGATATTCCGCCGCGTCACAGTGCTCTACCGCGGGGAAGGCTACGTTGTCGTCGCCGAGCGGGATTACTCGACCGAAAACTACAAGGAATTTCTCAATCTGAATGACCAGATAATAGTCTCGCTGTCGGACGGCGAGCTGTACGACGGCAGAATACTCGACTGAGGGGGATTCAATATGGATTATTCGTATCTTGATGCAAACGTGGCGGAGGTGCGCGGGCGCATAGCGCGCGCGGCGGCCGACGCCGGACGCGACGCATCCGGGATAACGCTTCTTGCAGCGGTCAAGTACACCGACGTCGACACCGTCAACTACCTTCACGACCACTGCGGCATAAACGATATAGGCGAGAACCGCGTTCAGCAGCTTCTCGCCCGCTGGGACGGGTTGCATCGCGAGGGGCTCAATGTCCATTTCATCGGCCGTCTTCAGACCAACAAGGTCAAGTACATAATCGACAAGGTGTGTATGATACACTCGGTCGACAGCCTGAAGCTGGCAGAGGAGATAAGCGCGCGCAGTCTCGCTGCGGGGCGGATCATGGACGTGCTTGTCGAGATAAACTGCGGCCGCGAGGAGAGCAAGAGCGGGGTTATGCCCGAGGACGCCACCGCGCTTGCGGCGAGTGTCGCCGCACTTCCGGGCGTTGCGCTGCGCGGATTCATGACAATGGCGCCGAAATGCGACCGCGAGGCGCTGTATGATAAATATTTTGAGGAAACATTTAAATTAATTATTGACATTTGGCACGAAAAGCTACATAATATAAAGAGGCCCGTTATTTCGATGGGAATGTCGGGCAGCTTTGAGTCGGCGGTGCGGCACGGTTCTACCTGCGTGCGAGTGGGACGCGGACTGTTTAGCCCGCCCGAGCTCTGAGCATAGGAGGAAACATGAATTTTTTTAAAAAGTTGCTTAAGGACGAAGACGACGCTCTCTACAACGACAGCGCCGACACCTACACCGGCGACGCGCCCGGCGGTACCGAAATGATCGACGACATTCCGCCTGCCGAGGGCGGGGAGCTGCGCGGCATTCCCGAGGCCAGGACTCCGGGCATGTCCCTGCGCGTCATGCGTCCCAAGAGCTATGACGATGGCCCCGAGATTGCTGATTACGTGGCGCGCGGCTGCACGGTCGTCATGAACATAGAGGACCTCAACCGTGAAAATGCGAGACGGCTGATAGATTTTCTTCTCGGCGCGGTTCACGTCCTCGGCGGCGACCTTCAGATGGCGTCGCAGACGACCTTTGTGGTGGCTCCGTGCCCCGTCGGTATGGGAGACGCCGCGGAGAGTGACGACAGCACCTCCGGCTTTACCTTCAAATAATCGGAGGAAGCTGCATTGCCGACATTAGTTTATTTTATCGTACTACTGCTGCGGACGGTCATCACGGTTCTGCTCGTGGCCATGTTTGTGCGTGCGGTGCTCTCGTGGTTCATCGACGACGAGGATTCAAGGCTCGTCCGGTTTCTGAACCTCATCACCGAACCGGTAATTATGCCGGTAAGAAGCCTCTTTGAGCGTCTTGGCTGGTTTCAGAACCTGCCCATAGATATTTCGTTTTACGTATCATATTTATTACTTGCGCTCCTCCAGCTGCTGCTTGAGATGGTCGGCTGAGCGCGAATATTACGCATATTAAAAGACAGGAGTTTTATCAAACCATGCCAAAGGATTACACAAGCACCCTCAATCTGCCGCAGACCGAGTTTTCCATGCGCGCAAATCTGCCGCAGAAGGAGCCGGAGACACTTAAATATTGGGACAGCATCGACCTTTATCACAAAATGCTTGAGAACGCCGAGGGGCGTCCTCAGTTCCTGCTTCACGACGGCCCTCCCTTTTCGAACGGCAACATCCACATGGGTCACGCGCTCAACAAGATACTCAAGGACTTCATCAACAAGTCCAAGGTCATGGGCGGTTATTACGTGCCCTACGTGCCCGGCTGGGACAACCACGGTATGCCCATTGAGAGCGCCATTATAAAGCAGAACAAGCTCGACCGTAAGAAAATGTCCATCCCCGAGTTCCGCAGCGCCTGCCACGCCTTCGCGCAGAAGTTTATCGACCGTCAGCGAGAGCAGTTTATCCGCCTCGGTGTCACGGGCGACTGGGAGCACCCCTATATGACCATGGCCCCCCGCTTTGAGGCGCGCGAGGTAA
Organism: Bulleidia sp.; assembly: GCA_963640785.1. GTDB lineage: Bacteria > Bacillota > Clostridia > Oscillospirales > CAG-272 > UMGS1002. The sequence goes on along the minus strand of CAVIBA010000027.1, from coordinate 8,424 downwards.
AGGTGTTCGGCGAGATGTTCAAGAAGGGCTACATCTACAAGGGACTCAAGCCCGTCTACTGGTGCCCCCACGACGAGACCGCTCTCGCCGAGGCCGAGATCGAATATCAGACCGATAAGTGTACCTCCATCTACGTCAAGTTCCGTGTCAGCGATGACCTCGGCAAGCTCGGCGAGCTGGCAGAGAATACTTATTTCATAATCTGGACGACCACCCCATGGACCATTCCCGGAAACCTCGCCATTGCGCTCAACCCCGCTGAGGATTACGTCATCGTCCGCAACAAAGCGAACGGCGAGAAGTATATAGTCGCTCGCGCGCTGCTCGAGAAGTCCATGAAGGACGGCGGCGTCGGGGACTACACCGAGCTCTCCCACATGGCAGGCCGCGAGTTTGAGTACATGAAGGCACGCCATCCCTTCCTTGACCGCGACAGCGTGCTGCTCATGGCCGATTACGTCACAATGGACAGCGGTACCGGCTGCGTTCACACCGCTCCCGGCTTCGGCGCGGATGACTACAACACCTGCCGCCACTACAATATAGACATCGTCGTCCCCGTTGACGACCGCGGCTACCAGACTGCCGACGCGGGTAAGTTCGCCGGTATGTACTATGCCGATTCCAACGAGGCGATAATCAACGATATGAAGGAATCCGGCGCGCTGTTCGCGTCCGAGAGCATAGAGCACGAGTATCCGCACTGCTGGCGCTGCAAGCACCCCATCATCTTCCGCGCGACACCGCAGTGGTTCTGCTCTGTCGACGCCTTTAAGGACGAGGCCGTCGACGCCTGCCGCAATGTCGAGTGGATTCCCGCGTGGGGCGGCGAGCGCATCACGCAGATGGTCAGAGAGCGTGCCGACTGGTGCATTTCGCGTCAGCGTCACTGGGGTCTGCCGATTCCCGTCTTCTATTGCGAGGACTGCGGCAAGCCCATCTGCAACGACGAGACCATCGCGCGCGTGTCTGAGCTGTTCGGCGAGCACGGCTCCAACGTCTGGTACGAGAAGGAAGCGGCCGAGCTGCTGCCCGACGGATTTGTCTGCCCGCACTGCGGCGGCCACCACTTCACCAAGGAGACCAACACGCTTGACGGTTGGTTTGACTCGGGCTCGACTCATTTCGCAGTCGTCGAGAACGGCGGCTACGACGAGGCATGGCCCAAGAACGTAACCTGGCCGGCTGACCTCTACCTCGAGGGTGCTGACCAGTATCGCGGCTGGTTCCAGTCGTCGCTGCTGACGGCGGTCGGAGCCCGTGGCGAGGGCGCACCCTACAAGACGGTGCTCACCCACGGCTGGACGGTAGACGGACAGGGCAAGGCAATGCACAAGTCGCTCGGCAACGGCGTTGACCCGGCCGACATGATAAAGAAGTACGGCGCTGACCTTGTGCGCCTGTGGGTCGCCTCGAGCGACTATCAGGTGGACGTCCGCGTCTCCGACGAGATATTCAAGCAGCTCTCCGAGACCTACCGCAAGATACGCAACACCTGCCGTATCATAATGGCGAACATCGGCGACTTTGATCCCGAGCACGACGCCGTCGCGCCCGCCGACATGCTGGCCATCGACCAGTGGATAGTCCACGAGCTCAACGAGCTGGTCGCTGACTGCCGCCGCGCCTACGACAACTATTCCTTCCACCTCATCTATCACGACATCAACAATTTCTGCACCATAAATCTGTCCAAGCTGTACATCGATATAACCAAGGACAGAGTCTACACGGGCAAGCGCGATGGATTTGCGCGCCGTAGCGCACAGAGCGCGATGTACCTCATACTGTCGTCGCTGACGCGCCTGCTGGCCCCTATCCTGTCGTTCACGGCCGAGGAGATCTGGCGCACCATGGCGCACGTCAGTACGGACAACACCGAGAGTGTCTTCCTCAACGACCTGCCCGCATACCGCGACGACCTCAATTTCCCGAAAGTCGCCGAGCATTGGGAGCGTTTATTCGCTCTGCGTGATGACGTTATGAAGGCGCTGGAGCTGGCGCGTGCCGACAAGCTGATCGGTAAGTCGCTCGATGCCGCCGTCACCGTCTACACGACGGACGACGAGATATACGCACTGCTCGACTCGTTCGCGGCGGATCTTGGCACGGTTTACATCGTGTCCGACGTTAAGCTTGTCAAGGGCGAGGCTCCCGAGGGCGCGTTCACCGAGACGCTCTCCGGCATCGGAGTCAAGGTCGGGGTAGCGCCCGGCGACAAGTGCGACCGCTGCTGGATGCACTCGACCGAGGGCGTTCACACCGAGGATGGCTTCATCTGCGCACGCTGCGCCGCCGTTATCGAAAACAAATAAAACAAGTCCGGGGGACATTTTTCCGATGCCCCCCGGTTTGGCATGGAGAACAAAATGTTAGTTTGGCTTTTTGTTATAGTCGGCGTCATGTGGCTGGATCAGGCCACTAAATGGCTGCTTGCCACGTCGCTTCCCGCGGGCGGGACGCCCGTGATACCCGGCGTGCTGAGGTTCACCTACGTTGAGAACGAGGGCATGGCCTTCGGACTGCTGTCCGAGCACCGCTGGGTGTTCATCGTGGGCTCGGTCGTGGGACTCGCGGCGCTGAGCTACTACCTTTTCCGCTACCGCCCCGGCAACACGTTGGCTCGGCTCGGACTCAGCTTTATCATCGGTGGCGGCTTCGGAAACATGATCGACCGCGTGCTGCTCGGATATGTCATCGATTTCATAGATTTTTGTGCCTTCCCCAAGCTCTGGACGTGGGTGTTCAACGTCGCGGACGCGTTTGTCTGCGTCGGCGCGGGCGTGCTGGTGGTGTACCTGATAGGCGATATAATCCGCACCTCGCGCACCGAGAAGGCGGCGGCAGGAGCGGCAAATAACCCTGCCGGTGCCCCGTCCTCCGACGCTGAAACCACCGAGGCTGAAGCCATAGACGCTAAAGCCCCCGACGCTAAAGCCCCAGACACTAACCCCTCCGACGCCCTCGCCACCGACACGCATGAAAACTCTGACACTGACCCCCGTACCTGAGTCGTGCGGGACGCGGCTTGACGCTTACGTCTCAGCCGAGACCGAGCTCTCACGCTCCGCCGCCGCCAAGCTGGCAGAGGAGGGAAGCATCACGGTCAACAATAAAACGGTCAAAAAGAACTACTTATTACGTGACGGTGATGTGGTGAGCGTCACGCTGCCAGACCCGGTTCCGGACGAGGCGCAGCCTCAAAGCATTCCGCTTGACATAATTTACGAGGACCGGGACATAATTGTAATAAACAAACCGTCCGGCATGGTTGTCCACCCGGCAGCCGGAAACCCGGACGGCACGCTTGTAAACGCACTGCTCTATCACTGCGGCGACTCGCTGTCGGGCATCGGCGGAGTCAGCCGCCCCGGCATCGTCCACCGCATCGACAAGGACACGGCGGGACTGCTGGTCGTCGCCAAAAACGACGCCGCGCACGCCGGACTGTCGGCGCAGCTCAAGGGGCACCACATGAGCCGCATTTACTACGCCATTCTCACGGGCAACCCGCGCGAGGACAGCGGCCGGGTCGATGCGTCGCTCGGGCGCGACCCTAAAAACCGCAAGCGCATGGCCGTCATCCGCGACCCGTCGGCGCACAGCCGCGACGCTGTGACGCACTGGTCGGTACTCGAGCGCTATTTGGGCTTTTCGCTCGTGCGCTGCGAGCTCGAGACGGGGCGGACGCACCAGATAAGAGTCCACATGGCCTACATCGGCCACCCGCTGATGGGCGACACCACCTACGGCGGCGGGCACACCCGCTTTGAGGCGTCGCACGCGGCGCTGATTCACGGTCAGTGCCTTTTTGCGGGCGAGCTGCGGCTGACGCACCCGTCGACGGGCGAACAGATGTGCTTTCATGCCCCATTCCCGGCAGACTTTGAAGCTCTGCTGGAGATATTACGGAAACGAGAAGAAAAATGAGTCAGAAATTCAAAGGACTTATGATAATGACTGATCTCGACGGTACCTTCATGGGCCGCGGGACCAGTCTTGTCCCGCGCAACCTTGAGGCGGCGGAGTATTTCAAGTCGCAGGGCGGCCTTTTCACCTTCGCGACGGGACGTACTGCGTCAAATCTCTTCAATATTATTCCGCACCCCGAGCAGATAGTCAACGCGCCGCTCAGTCTCTCGAACGGCAGCTGCCTCTACGATGCCTCGACGCGCCGCTCGATCAGAGACTACCTGATGGAGCAGCCCGCGGCGCTCGACATGGCGCGCTTTCTGCGCGTCAGCTTCCCCGACCTCGGCCTGCGCATCTCGACCGCCGACAACGGCTTCCTTGTCGAGCCGACGGACGAGATAGCCCGGCACAACCTGCGCGCGGTTCCCGACGAGAATATAACGCTCCTTCCGCTCGACGAGTGGGAGGCCGGGGCGTGGTTCAAGATTGCGCTGGTCGGCGAGCCGGAGCGGCTTGAGCAGGTTCGCGAGGCCTGCCGCGAGCGTTACGGCGACACCTTCAGCGCGGATAAGTCGGGGCGGCGGCTGATTGAGTTTCACCGCAAGGATCGCACCAAGGCCAGTATGCTCGAGACCTTCCGCGAGCTTTATGACCGCCCCGGTCAGCCGCTGTGCATATGCTGCGTCGGCGACTTTGAGAACGATATCGACATGCTTCGGCACGCGGACATATCTGCCTGCCCGGCGAACGCGTCGGACGCGGTCAAGAGCATAAGCGAGCTCTGCCTCTGCTCGAACTATGACGGCGTCATCGGCGACCTTGTTGAATATTTTGATAACAACTACGACAGCGCGAACCCTCCGGTTGCGCGGAAAGCAGTGAGGGCTGAATAATGAACGATACCACCGAAGGCATCGCCGGTGAGGCGATAGTGCAGAAGTGGCTTGGCGTAAAGTCATTCATAAACCGGGCGCTTATGAGCCCGGCCTGCTGGGCGGTGGAATTTGTACTGGCGTGCGTCTTTATCGCGCTTGACCTCGAGGTCACGGGCGCGATGGTGTTCGCCTGGATTTTTATCGTCAAGCTGGTGTTGTGCTGCGACGCGCTGGCGCCGCTGGTGACGCTGCTGCTTATGAGCGTCTTTCTCTCGGATTGCTACGACTCGGCGCAGACGTTCCTGCCACTTATCTGGATGGCGATACCGCTCGGAGTCGCCATTGTGCTTCACGCGATTCTGTACCGTCCTCGCCTGCGCACGGGTGTTAACCTGTGGGGAAGCGTGGCGGTGGCGGTCGCGGTGACGCTCGGCGGGCTCGGAACCATTTCGACTGCCGAATATTTCAGCGGCACGGCGCTTTATTACGTGGGCTTTCTCGGCGTCGGGATGCTGTTGGTCTACCTCGGTGCGCGGGCGTATGTCCGTGTGCGCCGCAACTACAACGTTTTCGACCGCTTCGCCGGCATGATATACGCCATGGGACTGCTGTGCTGCTTCTCAATCGCGGTCTTCTATGTGCGCGGCTGGGACAGCTTTATCGAGACGCACACCATGGTCGACTTCCAGTGCAGCAACAACCTCGCGACAATGCTTATGTTCGCGCTGCCCATGCCGTGTTTCTTTGTCTCACGCGGCGGCTGGAACCGCCTGCACCTCATCCCGTTCGCGCTGATGTACACGGGAATTGTGCTGTCCGGCTCGCGCGGCGGCCTGCTCATGGGCACGGTGGAGCTGTTTATCTGCATTGTCTACCTGTGCTACGCGGACAAGAAAATATGGTACGTCTACGGCGCGATGGGCATCGGACTGTTTGTGCTGGGGTATCTCAATATCGGGCGCATACTGGCGTTTTACCGCATAGATAACCTCGGCGGATTCATCTCGCAGGACGAAGCGCGCTACGGCCTGCTCGGCCGAATGATGGACGATCTCCGCTCGAACTATCTGTTCGGGCGCGGGCTCGGCTACCGCGGGAACGAGGATCTCTACAAGCCCCGTGAGGGCGCCATGAACTGGTACCACATGATGATACCGCAGATTGTCGGTAGTCTCGGGTTTGTCGGCGTGGCGGCCTACGGCCTCCAGCTCAGCCTGCGCGTCTACACGATATTCCGCCGCGCGTCGGTGTTTAAGCTGGCCGTGGGCGTGTCGTACGCCGGGCTGTTCCTCATGTCGCAGGTCAATCCCGGCGAGTTCTGCCCGATACCCTACGCATTACTGGCAGTTCTTCTGTTCGTGATGGCGGAGCTGCGCGATGAGTCCGCTCCGGATAAGAGCAGGAAGGCAGGTCATGCCCACGCCCGCCGACATCACCACCCACGCCGCTCGCTCCGCAAAAACGGTATCTCCTCGCACGGCAACCACTTCGGCGGCAACGGAGGCTACAGCTATTGAGTGCCGCACCGCAGAAAAAAAGCCGAAAATACGGCAAAAACCATAAACTTGTCATAAATTGTCATGTGTATGGTTCAATTTGTGATTGACAAAGTCGACAATATGTGATATTATGGATAGGCTGGTCGTGCCGACACAGGACAAAGAGATGTTTATTAAACGTATTTAAGGAGCGTCACAATGAATGTTCTTAAAAAGGTAATGAAGTATACGCTCGATATACTTGCGGTCAACGCGGCTGTGTTTGTTACGCTGGTGCTCGGAGTCAATTTTGATTTCGGAGCGCTCGGCGGGTATATGAGCGCCTATCTTTGGGGAATTCCGCTGCTGAGCGTCACTTTCGGGCTTATGCTGTGGCTGCTCGGTGGCTACCGCGTGCTCTGGCAGTTTGCGGGAACGCGCGACCGCATGGTGTTTGAGGCAAAGGTGGTGGCGTCGGCGCTGCCCTGGTGCGTGATTCACCCCATGCTCTTCGAAAACCGCTTTCCGATAAGCGTATATCTGACGTCGGTGGTATTTATGTGCTGCGCGCTTATGCTTCTGCGCAGCTGCTACAAAGTGATATTCAAAATTCACACCCGCCGCCAGAACGCGCCCGAGAATCGCCGCGACGTAAAGAACATCATGATTATCGGCGCGGGCGACGCAGGCTGCATGCTGAGCCAGGATATATTCAAAAACCCCGCAATGCGTGACTACCGCGTGGCCTGCTTCATTGACGACGATAAAGAGAAGGTCGGCACCTTCGTGCGCGGCATCCGCGTCGCCGGAGACAGCGAGTCCATTGTGAAGAACGCCGAGAAGTACGATATTTCGATGATAATCTTCGCGGTGCCCTCCTGCTCGGTCGCGCGCCGGACGGAGATACTCAACATATGCAGCAGTACCGACGTCAAGGTGTGTACGCTGCCGAGCGTTGACCAAATGCTTGACAGCAAGGTGGGAGTCAAGGACATCCGCGACATTCAGGTTGAGGATCTGCTCGGACGCGACACCGTCAAGCTCGACCAGCAGAACGTCAAGGACTTCATCGCCGGCAAGACCGTGCTCGTGACGGGCGGCGGCGGTTCCATCGGAAGCGAGCTTTGCCGTCAGATAGCGGCGTACGGCGTCGGAAGACTGATAATCTTTGACATATACGAGAACAACGCGTATGACATACAGAACGAGCTGCGCCGTCACTTCAAGGATCTCGACCTTGTCACGCTGATAGGGTCGGTGCGCGACGTCGACAGACTTGAGTCTGTGTTCGAGCAGTACCACCCCGACGTGGTCTACCACGCTGCGGCGCATAAGCACGTCCCGCTCATGGAGGACAGCCCCAACGAGGCCGTCAAGAACAACGTCTTCGGCACGCTCAACGTCGTGCGCGCGGCGGATAAGTTCGGGGTCAAGCGCTTCATCATGATCTCGACTGACAAGGCCGTCAACCCCACCAACGTCATGGGCGCGACCAAGCGCATCTGTGAGATGATAGTGCAGACCTACGCCCGCCGCTCAAAGACGGAATTCGTGGCCGTCCGCTTCGGCAACGTGCTCGGCTCGAACGGCAGCGTCATTCCGCTGTTCAAGCGTCAGATCGCTGAGGGCGGCCCCGTCACGGTTACGGATAAGAACATAATCCGCTACTTCATGACCATTCCCGAGGCCGTTTCGCTTGTACTTGAGGCGGGCGTCGACGCCCGCGGCGGCGAGATTTTCGTGCTCGACATGGGCAAGCCCGTCAAAATTGCGACGCTGGCGGAGAACCTTATAAGACTTTCCGGCTACAAGCCCGGCGTCGACATCAAGATTGAGTACACCGGCCTGCGTCCGGGTGAGAAAATGTACGAGGAAATGCTCATGGCGGAGGAGGGACTTACCGCCACCGCAAACAAGCTGATTTTCATCGGCAAGCCCATCGAGCTTGACGAGAACCGCCTGTTCGAGCTGCTCGACGAGCTGCACTCGGTAATGGCCGACGACAGCGTGGATATACGTCATTACATACACGAGCTTGTCCCGACATACAACGAAGTCGAGGCTCCGAAGCCCCTCGCGGCAAAAGCCTGAAACAAATATTCAAATTTGTACATTTGTCAATGATGTGAGACCAAAAAGTTAAAAAAATAATTGTTAAG
>CAVIBA010000026.1:0-18587 GCA_963640785.1 Bulleidia sp. | reverse complement strand
GTCGCTTTCGGGTTGGTCGGTATCTACCTCCCTGTGGACTTTCACCACAGAGCATCGATATGCCCGTCATACTAAAACAACGCCGCAAGGCTTGGCCCTGCGGCGTTGTTTTGTATTGTTTGTCAAAGCCCGAACCCGCCGTCAACTCCGATTATCTGGCCAGTGATAAACGCCGCGCCGTCGGACGCGAGAAAAAACACGGCTTCCGCAACGTCGGCGGGAGTGCCTATGCGGCCGAGCGGAGTCTCGTCGCATAGCCCGGACATGGCCGCGGTGTCAAGCCCGCGGTTCATATCGGTATCGATAACACCCGGCTCGACGCAGTTGACACGCACACCGGACGGCCCGAGTTCCTTAGCCAGCGCCCGCGTAAAACCGCGCACACCGGACTTGGTCGCCGAATATGCGACCTCACAGGAGGCTCCTGCGCGTCCCCAGACCGAGCCTATGTTGACTATACATCCGCTCTGCCGACGGATCATATATCTCGCCGCCTCACGTCCTGCGTAAATCGGCCCCGATAGGTTGACATCGCAGATGCGCCGCCAGTCAGCGTCGGTCATGTCGGTCAAAAGACCTATGTGCGCAATCCCGGCATTGTTCACAAGGACATCAATACCGCCCATTCGCCCGGCAGCTTCAGCAACCGCACGTGCCACCGCCTCTCCGTCCGCCACGTCAACACGCACGCCGGTCGCGCCGCAGACTGCACTGAGTTCGGCCGCTCCGCTTTCCGGCGAACGGTAAAAAAACGTGACATCGTCGCCGTTTTTGCAAAAACGTTCAACGCACGCGCGGCCGATGCCGCGCGTGCCGCCTGTTATCAAAACACGCCTCATTGTTTAACCCCAAAAATCAATTTTAGTTCACAAATACATCAAATCGGCCTTATATAAGCTGGTTATTTTCAATTTATGATTACTTGGTTGTCTTCACGGTCACTGCTTTGCCGTCGGAGGTCAGTATTATACTTCCCTGCTCATCCGTGCGGTATATGCGCGCGCCGACGGCCTCCAGCTTTTGGAGTGTCGCCGCGTAGGGATGACCGTATGTATTGCCCTCGCCGCACGAAATAAGCGCTATCGACGGCGAAACCGCCTTAAGAAAATCCAGCGTTGTCGATGTAGCCGAGCCATGATGTCCCACTTTCAGCACATCACATTTCAATAAATCGGCACTGTATTTCGCCAGCATTTCCAGTTCCGACTTCTCCTCGGCGTCGCCCGTCATCATAAACGACGTCTCACCGAACTCCAGCTTCATAACGACGCTGTAATTGTTCGTGTCGGTGTACTTTGTTGAAATCGGAGCCAGTATCGTGACCGTCATCGAGCCGAGCGCGAACTCCATCTCGGGCTTGGGCGCTATCACGGTGGCTCCCGACACGTCGATGGCCGTCATCATGCGCTGGTACGTTTTCGACGTGGCTTCCTTGTTTGGAATTATGACGTTGCTGACGGTGTAGTTAGTCATTATCATATCCGCGTTGCCTATGTGGTCGGCGTCCGGATGGGTGAACACTGCGTATTCAATATCCTTGACCTCGACCGACGTCAGATATTCTTTGAGCTGTGACTCCGCCTTGCCGGGACCCGAATCTATTAGCATATCTCCGCCTGACGTTCGCACAAGAATACTGTCTCCCTGCCCGACGTCTATCATGTGAACCTCTATAATCTCGTCCGCTCCGACCTCTGACGGCTGTTTTGCGGTCGTGTCCTGAGAGCCGAAGCCGAGATAGTCCCGCAGCTGCGGCAACAGATAAAGAACCGCCAGTATCAGCACGACGAGCATGACCACCGCCATTATGTTGCCGAATGCCCGGCTCTGGCGTCTTCCCGTCTTTTTGTTTGCCATATGACCCTCCGAAATGACATTCTTTTGACCCGCCGCGCACTTCTTGTATTGCGCGGTGATGCTCTTATTACATGATACCATATCCGGAGTCAAAAAACAATGGAAATGAAAAAATTATTTTCGATTAAATATAAAAAAGTGTTGACAAAAATTGTATTCCGTAGTATAATAAAAACCCGTGCGGACTCTGTCCGTCTCTCTACCTCGTGTAAATTTTCTATGCACGCGGTCTAATTGTCCATAGGGAGGTAAACAATGGATAAAATCATCAATTCCTACGAATCACTGTTTGTCGTTGACATGACTGCCGGCGACGAGGCCGTAAACGCCACAGTGGACAAGTTCACCAGCCTGATTGCGGATAACGCAAAGGTTGTTGAAATCGCAAAGTGGGGCAAGACCCGCCTTGCATACCCCATCAACGATATGAACGAGGGCTACTATGTAGTCGTGACCTTCAAGTCCGAGCCCGCGTTCCCCGCAGAGCTTGAGCGTCTGCTGCACATTCACGAGTCTATCATGCGTTCCATGACAATCCGTCTGGAATACGACGCTGAGGAGAAAGCAAAGGCTAAGGCAGCTGCTGCTGCCGCCGCCGCTGAGGCTGCTGCCGCTGCCGCTGCTGCAGCTGCCGCTGAAGCCGCAGCTGAACCCGTGGCCGAGGCAACCGAAACTGCTGACGCTGAATAAATCTGTTTTACAAGGAGGCGTTGCTCATGGCAAACTTCAATTACAACAAGGTTATTCTTGGTGGAAGACTTACCGCCGACCCCGAGCTGAAGCAGACACAGTCCGGAATTCCGGTCGTTTCGTTCAGCATTGCGGTTAACCGTAAATTCCAGTCGAAGGACGCACCCCAGCAGACCGATTTCTTCAACGTAACCGCATGGCGCAGCACCGCCGAGTTCGTGTCCAAGTATTTCCGCAAGGGTTCTTCCATTTGCGTAACCGGTTCCATTCAGAACCGTACATGGACCGACCAGCAGGGGCAGAAGCGCTATGCTACCGACATCGTTGCCGATGATGTCACATTTGTTGACAGCCGTCAGGAAAACGGCGCGGCTGGTCAGTATTCCCCCGACGCATACAACACACCGTCCTTCTCCACCCCGGCGGCTTCCGCCCCCAAGTTTGAAGAAGTCAAGACGGACGACGATCTGCCGTTCTGAGCGGATCAACTTAACTGAAAGGATTGGATTATTATAATGGATAAGCAGGAAACCCCTCGCGTTCAGCGCACTAACACTCTCCGCAAGAGAAAGAAGGTTTGCGTGTTCTGCGCAGAAAAGATCGACTACATTGACTACAAGGAAGTCGGCAAGCTGAGAAAGTATATCAGCGAGCGCGGCAAGATTCTTCCCAGACGTATTTCCGGTACTTGCGCAAAGCACCAGAGAGAGCTCAACACCGCTATCAAGCGTGCCCGTCAGGCAGTTCTCCTTCCCTACGTCTCTGACTAATCTGATAAAAAAGTCTGCATGCACACGCTAGGGCGTGTGCATGCAGACTTTTTGTTAATCTTCATAAAAAACGCCCGCGCACATGTCGTGCGCGGGCGCTTCTGTTTGCAGGGCTTGTCCTTACTGCTTGACGAACGCCTTGCCGTCGATATATATGGTATTGCCGCTCTTGAAGTAGGTGTGCTCCTGGCGGTCGCCTGCGATGGTGATGTAAATCTTGTCGCCGTCGATTTCATACGTCGCGGTGAACGGAACATCGATAACCGAAACCACCAGCTTGTCGCTGAACAGGCTGAACTTATAGGACGTGTAGATAGCGTCGTCCTCGCACACATAGGTGCCGGAAATGCGGTTACAAGAGGTGATGCAGCAAACGAGTATTATCAAGGCCGCGCTGAGTGCGGCGATTCTTAAGATACAATTCTTCATTTAGGCTCTCCTGAACGATAAGTTTTGATAGCACCATGATAGTATACCACACATTTTCTGCTTTGTCAATCTCTTTGAGAATAAAAAATAAGGGGTGCTTGCGCACCCCTTATAGAAATTACTTTTTCTTTGTATACTGGACTCCGCCTATCTTGACGTAATCGTCGCCCTGCTCAAAGGTCTGAGTTCCGCTATACTTCTTAGCGTTCTCATCGTCGCCCTCAAAGGTGAAGGTAATCTCATCGCCGGAAATCTTATATGTACCGTCGATAGAAACGACCTGACCCAAAACGGTCAACTTAATCGTAACCTTGCTGCCCTTGAATGTGTAGGACAGGCTCTGACCGAGAATGCTTGCCTCGTATGTACCGGAAGGACCGCCGCAGGACGCCAAAACTGCCGCCAGCATAACGATTACCAGTGCGAGCGCAGAGACTCTGATGATGTTCTTGTTCATTTTGTTCCTCCTATAAAAGATTACGGCCTGTTTTCTCTCCGCAATTAGATTATATCACACTGCCGGCACATTGTCAACAAAATTGTTCACATATTTAATCAAATTTAATGTTTTGATGTAATAACCGAAGCCGCGCCCATGCCAAAAATGAAGGCTATCGCCAGATATACAAACAAATTGCCGATTATCGTGTAAAGCGTGCGTCCGGTGCGTATCTCGGCATCGCAGACGAGCAGACCTTCAGCGTTGTCGTCGAGATGCTGCGGCATAGTGCCGTCGGGACATATCATGGACGAAATGCCGGTGTTGGCGGCTCTTAGAATCGTCCGGCCGCTCTCGATGGCGCGGAGCTGGTCGTGCGCGCAGTGCATACGAAGCGCCGCAGAATCGCCGAACCACGAGTCGTTTGTCGACAATACTATGAGCTCAGCGCCGTCGAGCACGCTGCGGAGCGTCAGCTCCTCATAAATCGAGTCAAAGCAGATAAGCGAGCCGACCCTCATATCGCCGACCTGAATCAGTCCGGAATCCTCGCCCGGAACGAGGTCATTTTCGAGCATGGCAACCTGCGAGAGCGGCGGTATCACGGTCATGATAAAGCGTCGCAGAGGGAGGTACTCACCGAACGGCACAAGGTGACGTTTGCTGTATATTTCATCCGACACGGTGCCGTCGCGACGGAAAAGCACGAGCGAGTTGCGCTCGCCGCCGTTCTCATCGTGGGTAAACATCCCGACAAGCATGTCAACGTTGTTTTCGTAAGCAATGTCGCACAGCCGCTCCCGGCGAGCCGGGTTTCTGTCGACCGATATCGGCACCGCCGTCTCCGGCCATATAATGAGCTCTGCCCCCTGCCCTGCCGCGTCGCGGCAAAGGACGGCATACCCGGCTATTATCTCGTCAACCCCGACATTCCACTTCTCGGACGATGAGATGTTGCCCTGAAGCACCGCGACGCGGATCGTCTCCTTGCTGTCGGCGTCAGTTCGCCCGGCGAGCGTCACGCCGACGCCGAGCACAAGCTCAAGCGCAACAAGGCCGCCTGCAAGAACTGACGCGAACTTCACTCTCGGCGGCTCGACTATCGCAAGCGCTATCAGCATCCCGACGCTGACAATCATAAACGTCACAAAATACGATCCGAAAAGCGCAGCCGCACGCGCCATAACCGTGACGCACACCTGCCCCATGGCCAGCTTTCCCCACGGAACGCCGAACCAGAACAGCGTCTGTCCCCACTCCATCATGACCCACATCCCGGCCATGAGAAAGGGCTTGAATATAGGAAAACGTCGCACAATCGGACTGCGCCCGAACAGAACCATGGCGGGAAAAATCAACGCCGCCGCTATCGCCTGAAGAAACGACAATCCCGTCCATCCTGCTATGACAACTACCATCGCCGCACCGCGGCTCATCCCGGTAAACTCCATCGGGTAGAGCTCGAAGAACCAGTGGAACAGCATAAGTCCGTAGCACATAAAGAAATACAAGCCCCACAGATAGGCGCGGCGCAGCTTTATGCCGCTGTCGGTCATGTTCAGAATTACAACGCCCGCGGGTACGAGTGTTATCCATTCAAGTATACCTATATTCGGGAAGACCAGCGTCAGCGCCGTGAGCACTGCGCCCGCCGCAAGGAGGGCAAAGCGCAGACAGGTAGCATAGCGTGACCGGTCTATCTGAACTCCCCTACAAACCATACATCATCCTCCCCGAGAGAAAACTCTCTGCCGCTAAGATAGCTCAGAATGTCGTCTCCGGTAAAGTCGAAGCGCACGCGCCACGCATAGAGAGCCTGAAATTTATAGCCCTCGGCGCGGTCGTCGCGGTTGTGGGCGTACTTGCCCTCGCCCATGAGTGGATAGCCCGCATGTGCCATCTGCGCGCGTATCTGATGGGTACGCCCGGTTATCAGCTGTATCTCAAGAAGCGAACGGTCGCAGGACGTGCGCAGGACGCGATACTTTGTTATCGCCTCCTTATAACCCGGCCGTTTGACGTCCGAGACGCGGACGGTATTGCTGTCGCTGTCCTTGAAAAGCCAGTTGTGCAGCGTACCGGACTTGGCCCTCGGCACGCCATGGACAGCACAAACATAAAATTTTGCCACTTCTCCGTCCTTAATTTTTTGATTCATGACACGAAGCGCTTCGGCATTCTTGGCCGCGATTACGATACCGCCTGTGTTGCGGTCGATACGGTTGCACATGGCCGGCGCAAATGACTGCTCGCTCTCCGGGTCATACTCACCGCGCTGATACAGGTAGGCCTTGAGATGCATAACCAGCGTATTGTCCTCGCCGCGTGTGTCCTCGTGGACGAGCACGCCGGGACGCTTATTGAGCAGCATTATGTTCTCATCCTCATAGACGATGTTCAGCTTGGGCTTGATAGAGGCCAGCGTTCCGGCGGTCCTATCCTGCTCTGGCGAGTCGAAAAACTCGTCCTTGATGAAAAGCTGTATCTCGTCGCCCTCAGTCAGCACGTCGTTCGGCTGACAGCGCTTGCGGTTTAGCTTGATCTTTTTTGTGCGTATGAACTTGTACATCAGCGACGCAGGCAGACCGCGTGCGGCCTTCGAGAGAAACTTGTCCAGTCGCTGCCCCGCGTCGTTGCGGTTTACGGTTAGTATTCGCATATATTCTCCGCAGATACAAGCAATGGAGGACAGGTCCTGCCCTCCATTAACGTTGTCATTAAAATTCAGATTATTATTTTGTTCCGAAAATACGGTCTCCGGCGTCGCCGAGCCCGGGAACTATGTAAGCATGCTCGTTGAGGTAGTCATCCAGCGCCGCCGAGTAGATGTCGACATCGGGATGGTCAGCCTGCAGCTTTGCAACGCCCTCGGGAGCCGCCACAAGGCACATCATACGGATGTGGGTGCAGCCGCGCTTTTTGAGCATGGTCAGCGCGTCGGAAGCAGAGCCACCGGTCGCCAGCATGGGGTCGACCAGAATGACTATACGATCCTCAATGTCGTAGGGCAGCTTGCAGTAATACTCAACGGGAGTGTGTGTATCAGGGTCGCGGTAAAGTCCTATATGTCCGACCTTCGCGACGGGAACGAGACTCAGCAGTCCGTCAACCATGCCAAGTCCTGCTCTGAGTATCGGAACTATGGCGAGCTTCTTTCCTGAGATCATCTTCGCCTTCATCTTGGTGATAGGTGTCTCGATTGTTACGTCCTCCAGGGGCAGGTCGCGGGTGATCTCGTAGCCCATAAGCATTGCGATCTCTCCCAGCAGCTCGCGGAAATCCTTGGAGCCCGTCTTCTTGTTTCTCATGATTGAGAGCTTGTGGGTAATCAGCGGATGATCGATCAAATGGAACTGGCTCATAGTTGCTTCTCCTTTGTTTTTCGAATTGATTACATGGAGCCTCAAATTCGGCAAGCGTCCATGTCTTCATAAATTATACTCTATCGCAGTCGTTTTTTCAAGGGTTATTTGCAAATTATTTGCCGCTTTTCAAAGTTTTCTGATTATGTTATTTACAAGTCAGCAAAATAGTGATAAAATTATACAGAGTGACGAACGGAATTCATCCGTCGGCACAAAGTAAATTTCGGATATGGAGTACCAATGGCAAAAACTAAGGGCAGCGTCGGGCTGTACACACTTGGCTGCAAGGTCAACCAATACGAAAGTGAGGCTATCGCCGAAGCGTGCCGCGAGCTCGGGCTCGAGGTTTTGCCGCCAGACGAGGTCTGCGACGCCTACATTATAAATACCTGCACTGTGACCGGTGAGGCCGACCGCAAGGCGCGGCAGTTCATACGGCGCGCCATATCGCGCAATCCCGACGCCTACATAGTCGTGACCGGGTGCTTCGCACAGATCTCGCCGCAGGCGGTTGCTGACATCGGCGGCGTTGACGCGATATGCGGCAACGACCGCAAGCTGACCTCGGCCGGCATTGTTGCCGGGCTCATCGAGGGTGGGCACAAAAACGCCTCGCCCGCACTTTACATTGACAACATCGACGTCGCCGGCTTTGAGGACATGAGCATAAACTCATTCGGGCGCACGCGGGCGTGCGTCAAAATTGAGGACGGCTGCGAGTCGCACTGCACCTACTGCATAATTCCCGCCGCACGCGGCAAAATACGCTCCAAGGCCCCCGATAAGGTGCTTGAGGAGATACGCACGCTGACCGCGGGCGGCTGCCGCGAGGTCATTCTGACCGGCATTGAGACCGCCGCGTATGGTCGCGACCTTGACGGGGTGAGCCTTGCCGAGTTGCTCGAGCAGGTCGACAGCATTCCCGGCATAGGTCGGGTGCGGCTCGGCTCGATGGACCCTTCCCTGTTCAAGCCCGATTTTATCCGCCGCATAGCCCGACTGAAGTCGCTGACGCCGCATTTTCATCTGTCAGTTCAGAGCGGGTGCGACAGCGTGCTCGCCGGAATGAAGCGCAAGTACAATTCAAAAATGGTTCTCGACGCCATGGACGGACTAAAAGCCAATATCCCCGGCATACAGTTCACATCTGACATAATCGTCGGTTTTCCCGGCGAGAGCGACGCCGATTTTGCTGAGACGATGGCATTTGTCGAGCGTGCACGCTTTCTCGGAATACACGTTTTCGCATATTCCAAGCGTGCAGGGACTCCCGCCGCGACTATGCCGGGACAGGTTTCCGAGGCAATCAAGCACGCGCGTTCAACATCACTGATTAAAAAACAGTCGTCTATAAGACGCGATATTTTGTCGGATGTGATTGCAAAATCTCCGATAACGGACATTATCCCCGAAACCTTCGACGGCAGCTTTGCATACGGCCACACGGCCTCATTCATAGAAGTCAAGGTCAAAGCAGACCGCCGTCCTGCCGCAGGGCTGCTCCGCGGCAGGCTGGCCGGAGTCGACGGCGACGTATGCACCGCAGAAATAATTGATTAAGGAGCTTGGATTATGATCGAAACAATAAACACTCCTCCCGCGCGCAAGCAGGGGCGCATTACCGGCTTTTCCGCCTACACAGACAAAATGCTGACCGGCATGAAGGCCGACGTCGGTCTCTGCATGTCGCTGCCCGAGCTGCGCGTTCTGCGCAACCTCTACCGTAACCCGCTGCGCCGCGACGCCTACCTCGACGAGCTTTACATGTTCGACCGGCTGCTCGCCGCGCGTCGCCTGACGGGTACGGCGATAGACGAGGTCTATATAAATTCGGACGGGGTTGCCGCTGCCTATGCGGATTTGCAGACCAAGTTCGCAACGGTGCGCTCCACAACAACCCCAGTGACGCTCGGCAACCTCGCGTCGGTGGCGCATGACTATCTGCAACGCATCGGAAGGCTCACATCACCCGGTCGAGATTGCGCGCTGTGTGCGGACGAGTTGGCCGACATTGAGCTCATGCTGCGCGGATACAACGTAACCGCACGGACGGATTCCGCCGCGTTCGGCGTCCGGAAAGCAGGCGCGGCTGTCGCCCCAGCGGGCAGTCTGCTGGTGCTCATCTGCCCGTGGGGCGGGCTGTCGTCAGACGAGTTCCGCAAGAAAATGGCGCAGATCATATCGTCAGGAGCTGCGGAAAAGGTGCTGGACGGTGGAGTGCTCGGCGCCGAAGGCTTGATAGGCTGGCTCGGCAGCCGCGGCGGCGCCTACATCGATCTTTCCACCATGTCCCCGATATTCGAACAGCTCGGCGTTTCCGGCCTTGAACTGCTCACGCAGCCGCTCACAGGCGCAGCGATTGCCGTGATAGCGGCCGAGGACGTCAATGAATTTATGGCTACGGTGTACAGCCTCAAACTGTGGACGGGCATCATCGGCTGTACAGCCTCCGACATGAAGCTGAAGGTCAACTGCGGTCCGACAACGCTGTCCTACCCTGTGGCGGTGCTGAACAGCGTCACGCCGCTCGGACATACCGCCGCAGACCTATCCGCATCGACAGACGACAAGACCTCCGAAGGCCTTGCCCACAGCCACACAAGCCTGCGCACCGATACGCACGCCTTCGCCGTGCATTCAGTAGAAGACCGGACTGGTACCGGAATATCCTTCCGTGACGCGCACAACGCCGTGATATACGCCATTGCCGACTGTGTCGCAGGCGGCGCCGACTTCACCGACGTATGCCTCAGCCTTGAGACCGCCGTCGGCACACTTCCGGATATAAACGCCACCGGCGACATTCCGACCGCGCTCGGATGTCTGCTCGGCGCTTACCGCGCGCAGATCGAATATCTCGTCCCCGACTCGAACAGCCGCATCCGCTTGACCGACGGCGCGTCCTGCTTTACCGTGAGTGCCGCCGCTAAACCCGGTACGGGTCGGCATACCGCACCGCCCAAGCTGCTCGGCAAATCCAAGCCCGAGCCGTCCCAGATGGCGACAAACAAACCACACATCATCCCGAACGCGGTACCGAGCCCTGGCGGAACGGTTTACCTGCTGACACCGACCACAGACGCGACAGGCCGCGTGGATTACGAGGATATGCGCCGCATGTGGCAGTACGCCGTGCACAGGGCCGCAGAGGGAGCCATCGTCGCCGCGGCCGCGGTCACACACGACGGGGTGGTTGCCACGCTGCAGGCAATGCTTTCGGACGGTCTCGCCGTGTCGCTTGCGGCAAACTTAAGCGCTGCGGATCTTGAAAATCTCGGCCACGTCCCCGGTTCGATACTTGCAGTTGTCTCCCCCGACGCCACAGCGAGCTTTAACGGCGCGTGCACGGTCGTCGGCGTTGTAGCGGGCCGCGAATAACGGAAAAATCGCGAATCTCGTAGCCGCCGTAATATTTTTTACCGATACAGTCAGCTTTTTTTGAAAAAGCTCTTGCAATTCTGAATATTGTATGATATAATACAGGACGTTGCTCGAATAATTTAATTTTATCAATAAAGATGCACTTTCAGTGCATTGAGGAGGTGTCAGGAATGGCAAAATGTTGCATTTGCGGAAAGGGCGTTACCTTCGGTCAGAATGTTTCTCACTCGCACCGCAGAACAAACAGAGCATGGAAGCCCAACATTCGCAAGGTTAAGGCTGTCGTTGACGGAACCCCCAAGACCGTCACTGTCTGCTCCCGCTGCATGCGGTCGGGTAAGATCAACCGCGCTTGATTATTTTCATGCCAAAGTCGGCAGACACAATGAGTGTCTGCCTTTCTTTGTTTCAAAACTGCACCACGTAATTCCGACAGTGCAATTTCTCAGTCGGATTTGCGCGGCGATGCCTCAAGGAGGATCACGTGATAGCAATCATTGACGCAAGACAGCCGCGCGCCGTCCGCGACGCGCTCATGGAGCGTGGATTCGATATAATCGAGCTCCCGGCATTTTCGCGGCTCCCTGTCCCGGTGTCCGGACACCCGGACATGCTTATATTCGCCGCGTGCGGAACATTGTTCACTCACAGCGAATATTATCCTGTCGCACGGTCACAAATCGACAAAATCGTAGCCGAATTAAATCTCAATTTAGTTTTGTGTGATGACGGCATCACCCCCGAATACCCTTGCGACGTAAGGTTTAACCTCGCGCTTGTCGGAGGACACGTGATAGGCAGGCGCGATTCTGCGGCACATCACATTGTCGAATTTTGCAGCCGACAGAACATCGATTTTATCGATGTGAGACAGGGGTATTCAAAATGTTCCGTCTGTGTCGTGTCCGACGCTGCCGTCATTACCGCCGACCGCGGCATTGCGCGCGCCGCGCGCAATGCCGGAATAGACGTTCTTGAGGTCTCCCACTGCAGCGTTTCCCTTCCCGGTTATGACACAGGCTTTCTCGGTGGAGCGAGTGGCGCCGACACCGGAAATGTCTATTTCAGCGGCAATCTCGCTGCGCATCCCGACGCCCGCGTCATAGAGAGCTTTTGTCATAGGCATGGCAAGAATGCAGTCTCGCTCTCGTCCGAGCCGCTGTTTGACGGAGGGACAATGTTCTTCCCCGCGCCTCAAAATAACTAAAACGCAAAAATCTCGCCCCCAATGCGGTCGCATTCGGGGGCGGGATTGTTTTAACCGATTACCGGACAAACAGCTCGGTTCCATTGAAATCAAGCGTCAGCGTCGTATCGGGCGCGGGGTCGGAGCCGACGATGTACTGAGCCACAACAGTCTCCGCCTTGGACTGAATGAATCTCTTAAGCGGACGTGCGCCGTAAATCGGGTCGAAGCCGGAGTCTATGATATAGTTCTTCGCGGCATCCGTGACCTCCAGTTTCAGACGCATATCGGCCAGACGACGGCGCAAACCATCGAACAGCAGATCGGCGATGGAGTTGATGTCAGTACGCGTCAGCGGCTTGTAGAAGACTATCTCGTCAATACGGTTCAAAAACTCGGGGCGGAAGCTGCGGCGGAGCAGGTCAGTCACGTCGGCCTTGGCGTCGTCACTTATCGTTCCCTCAGGTGTGATGCCATCGAGAATAATGTCCGAACCGAGGTTCGACGTCATGATGATAATTGTGTTCTTGAAGTCTACCGTTCTGCCCTGGCTGTCGGTGATACGACCGTCATCGAGAACCTGAAGCAGCAGATTGAAGACATCCGGGTGCGCCTTCTCTATCTCGTCAAACAGCACTACCGAATAAGGACGACGGCGAACCGCCTCGGTCAGCTGACCGCCCTCATCGTAGCCGACGTATCCGGGAGGCGCTCCTATCAGTCTCGACACTGAGAACTTCTCCATATATTCGCTCATATCGATACGGATAATGTTCTTCTCGTCGTCAAACAGTGCCTCGGCGAGCGCCTTGGCAAGCTCGGTTTTTCCGACGCCGGTCGGGCCCAGGAACATAAACGAGCCTATCGGGCGGTTGGGATCCTGAATTCCGGCACGCGAACGCAATATGGCGTTGCTGACCGTCTGAACGGCCTCGTCCTGCCCTATCACACGGCGGTGCAGTATCTCGGGCATGGACAACAGCTTTTTACGCTCGCTCTCAAGCAGCTTGGACACAGGAATACCCGTCCAGCGCGCAACTATTTTCGCGATTTCCTCCTCGGTCACGCTACTGCGGAGCAGCCTTGTCTCCTTGCCGTTCCCGGCCTCTTCCTCCTCGAGCTGCTTGGTAAGTCCCGGCAGAACGCCGTACTTAAGTTCTGCCGCACGGCTGAGGTCGTATTCGTTCTGCGCCTTCTCAATGTCGGCATTTGTCTGCTCAATCTTACGGCGCAGCTCGCTGACTTTATCAATGGACGACTTTTCGTTATCCCACTTAGCCTTCATCTCGTTGAAGGTCTCGCGCTTCTCCGATAACTCCTTCTGGATCTCGGCCAGATGCTCGATTGACAGCTTATCCGTCTCCTTCTTAAGCGCTGCCTCCTCGATTTCAAGCTGCATGATACGTCTTTGCAGCTCATCCATTTCGGCAGGCATTGAGTTCATTTCGGTCTTGATAAGCGCGCACGCCTCGTCGACCAAGTCAATGGCCTTATCCGGCAGGAATCTGTCCGCGATGTAACGTGAGGACAGCGTCGCCGCAGCGATAAGCGCGTTATCGTGAATTTTCACGCCATGATAGACCTCGTAGCGCTCTTTGAGGCCACGGAGAATCGAAATCGTGTCCTCCACGCTCGGCTCATCCACCATCACAGGCTGGAACCGACGCTCAAGCGCGGCGTCCTTCTCGATATACAGACGATATTCGTTCAGCGTCGTCGCACCGATGCAGTGCAGCTCGCCGCGAGCCAGCATAGGCTTGAGTAGGTTGCCTGCATCCATCGAGCCCTCGGTCTTGCCCGCGCCTACGATGGTGTGCAGCTCATCGATAAACAGTATTATGCGGCCGTCGCTCTTGCATATGTCCTCAAGCACCGCTTTCAGACGCTCCTCAAACTCGCCTCTGAACTTTGCGCCTGCGATAAGAGCGCCCATATCTAGCGAGAAAACGGTGCGATCCTTCAGGTTGTCCGGCACGTCCCCGCGCACGATACGCTGGGCAAGTCCCTCGGCGATGGCAGTTTTGCCGACGCCGGGCTCACCGATAAGGCAAGGATTGTTTTTGGTCTTACGCGAAAGAATGCGGACTACGTTACGTATCTCCTCGTCTCGGCCGATGACCGGGTCGAGCTTTTGCGCGCGTGCGCGCTCGACAAGGTCTGTACCGTACTTTGCAAGCGCGTTGTATGTATCCTCGGGATTGTCGCCAGTAACACGGCGGTTGCCGCGGAACTCCTTGAGCGCCGCGAGCAACTGATCCTTGCTGATGCCTACATCCGAGAACAACTGCTTGATGTCACGGTCGGCGCACTCGACGATACCCGTCAGAAGATGCTCAACCGACGTGTACTCGTCTCCCATGCGCGCAGCAATCTTTTCGGCTTCGTTCAGTGCCTTGTCAGCCGACTGCGAAATATAAACTCCGCCGTCGCCGCTGACCTTGGGATAGCGACCAATAATCTCGTCGAGGCGTGCTATCATGTCCTCGGGCGAGCCGCCGCACTTCTTTATCAACTCACGGGCAATACCGCCCTCCTGACCTATCAATGCCGAAAGGAAGTGCGCCTGTTCAAGCTGGCGGTTTCCGTTCTCAGCGGCAATGCCCTGAGCACGGTTGACAGCCTCAATACTTTTCTGTGTCAATTTTTGTGTGTTCATATATTTTGCCTCCCTATTCTGCTTTCTGTCATTTCTGACGGTACATATTGTACTCTGATTTTGTGAACAATTATACATTATTTTGTGTCCGAATTGTAAATATTAGCACTCGCCACGTGTGAGTGCTAATAAAGTTCTAAAATTAAAGGCACAACAAACCGGTTGCGGCGCTGTGCCTTTGAATATATGTTAGCGTACTGGCCTGCAGTCTGCCAGATTATTTTCTGCGTTTGTATTCCGACGGTAGGCATCCCATAATGCGACGGAAGGCATTTATGTAGGAAGAAACACTGCGGAAGCCGACCGCGTAGCAGGCCTGCGTGACGCTCTGCCCCTCGAGCAGCAGCTTTGCGCTCTCGGCTACGCGGCGCTGCATGAGGTATTCGGAAAGCGTTATGTTGAAATACTGGCGGAACAGTCTCGAGGCATGCTCGCGGCTGTAGAAGAAATATGAAGCAATCTCGCTGACGCCCTCGATAGAGCTGTAATAGGTGTCGATGTACTTCTTGATGCGCGCGACGTTCTCGGGCAGCTTGTCATTGTCTCCCGCTTGCTCTACGGAGATACCGCCAAGCAGCGCGAAAAACTGAATTATGTAGCTGTACGCGAGCACCCTGCCCTCGGGCGATGCCATGAGCGCAGCGGACTCGGCCTCCTCGGCCAGCTTGAGCAGCCTTTCATAGAGTGCCTCGCCGGGCTGGAAAGCACCATAGCCGCCGTTGGCTTTAAAGAAGGCCGGCATCGGCAGCTCCTGACCGCAGAAGCTGAAGAAATCACGCTTGAAATAAAAAACAAAACGGTGATACTCGCTGTCGTCGACCAGACGGGCGGTGTGCATGGTGTCAGGCAGGCTGGCGACTATCATCCCTGTGCGGGGTTTGAAAACATCGTTTTCACAGACATACTCGATCTTACCGGATATGTAGAACACCACTTCGTAAAAGTCGTGGCTGTGAAAGCCCTCGTAGAATGTCTCGGCTGTGTATTCGTTGTACCGGTGTGAAAAAATAAGGCTTTCGTTGATAGCAAAATCCTTCCAACCGCTTTTGCTGGTGTAAACGTATCCGGCCTCAGGAGTGCCGACTTCGTAGAGCTCCTGCTCGATATGCTGTTTAACGTAGTTTTTCATAATCACATCACATTTCCACAATATTTTGTCGTTATTCACGTTGATTTGTTCCGTCGTGAACACTATAATTAATTATACACTGTTTTTTCGATTTGTCAACAGGCAAACAAAAAGAAAATAAGATTATGGGGAATTTTGTATGAGACAAAGATTTGAAAAGGCTCATGAGGCCGATATTTGCGTGGTCGGCGGAGGACTTGCAGGCGTTTTGTGCGCAATTTCGGCCGCAAGGCACGGCTCTAAGGTAGTTCTGATGCAGGACAGGCCCGTTCTCGGCGGCAACAGCTCCTCCGAGATACGCATGTGGGTGTCCGGTGCAGGCAGCCGCGTACGCAATCTTCAGGAGACCGGACTCATGGAAGAAATACTTCTCGACAACATGTATGGTAACAAGGAAAGAAATTTTGCTCTCTGGGATGCCCTTCTTTACGGAAAAGTGATGGCAGAACCCTACATCACGCTGCTTCTCAACTGCTCCGTCTGCAACGCTGACTGCGACGCGACGCACATCAATTCCGTCACCGGATTTCAGCTCACAACCTACACCTGGCACACCGTAAAGGCCAAGATTTTCGTCGATTGCTCGGGTGACAGCATACTCGCAGAGCTCACGGACGCCGAATATATGGTCGGCCGCGAGGCAAAATCGACGTTCGGCGAGGAGTTCGGCCTTGACGTCGCCGACAACCACACAATGGGCATGAGCCTCATGATTCAGGCTCACGAGACCGATCACAAGTGCGACTACATCCCTCCCGTTTGGGCGTATACATATCACACAGACGAAGAAATGAACTTCAAACCGCACGAATGTCTTGATAAGATAAATACTAACTTCTATTGGATCGAGCTCGGCGGCATGCAGGACTCCATCCGCGACACCGAAACAACGCGCGACGAGCTTCTCAAAATTGCCTTCGGAGTCTGGGATCACATCAAGAATCAGGGCGACCACGGTGCCGACAACTGGGAGCTCGACTTTGTCGGCTTCCTGCCCGGCAAGCGCGAGAGCCGCCGCTACGTCGGCGACTACATCCTCACGCAGGATGATGTCGAGTCAGGACGCCAGTTCCCCGACACGGTAGCATACGGCGGCTGGCAGATAGACAACCACCTGCCCGGCGGCTTCTACATGACTGGAAACGGCGAAGGACACCTTCAGAAGCGCCGCCTCACCGAGCCGTACGGCATTCCGCTACGCTCGCTATACTCCAAGAACGTCGACAACCTCATGTTTGCCGGACGCAACATCAGCGCAAGCCACATCGCCTTCAGTACGACGCGCGTCATGGCGACCTGTGGCGTCATCGGTCAGGCGGTCGGTACGGCAGCCGCGGACGCCGTGAAGCAGGGACTGCTGCCCCGCGAGGAGGCCGCGCAGCGTATCGACGTTATCCAGGCGCAGCTGATGGAGGACGACTGCTTCCTTCCCGGCTGTCGCCGCGCAATCTCCCCTATTACACTCAGCGCCAAGCTCAGCGCGGACTGGGGCGACGCCTCCGTCCTGCTCAACGGCGTGGAGCGCAAAATCTGGGGCAACGACAACGGCTACTTCGGCATGTGCAACCGTGCCATAACCTACACTTTCCCCGAGAAAACGCACATAAACTCCTTCCGCCTCATCGTCGACAGCGACCTTGACCGCGAGTTTACCGACGGCAACCCCGACGTGCTCAACATCTCGACCGTTCTCTACCGCCGCCGCGACTACAACTTCACCACCTTCGGCTTCCCGCGCTGCATGCTCAAATCGTTCCGTGTTGAAGCGCTGGATGACAACGGCGAATGGCGCACCGTCTACGAGACGGATTCCAACCACCAGCGCATGATCCGCGCTGACATCAACGTCGACACGACCGCCGTCCGCCTCATCCCGCGCGCCACCTACTTCTCCGACTCGCTCTGGAACACGTACGGCAGCGCACAGGCACATATTTTCGCTTTTGAGGTCAGATAAACATAAAAACGGCCAACGCCGGACATAATAGAGCTGTAATCTTTTTCAAAAGGAGAAAATTATGCAGCTCACACAAAAAGAATCCGGACTTCTCAAGGATCTGAAGGACCAGGAGAAACTGTGCGTCGACAAGTACACAAAGCACGCCGACGCGGCGCACGACCCGCAGCTGAAGCAGCTGTTCACCCAGATTGCCGACGTTGAACGCTCGCATCTCAAGGCTATCACCTCGATGGAATCGGGCACAGTCCCCTCCTCCGTCAGTGACGCTTCAGCGCCTCAGGGCGGCTTCACGGCCATCTACGGCGCCGGTGAGACCGACGAAAAGAAGGCCGACACCTATCTCTGCACCGACCTTCTCGCCACCGAGAAGCACGCCTCCCACCTTTACGACACCTGCATATTTGAATTTTGCACCGAGGACGCGCGCGCCGCACTCAACACGATTCAGAAGCAGGAACAGCTGCACGGCAAGCTGCTTTACGACTATATGAGCAAAAACTCGATGTACTGCTGAGCGGCAGTTGTCGGACAATAGCATAAAATCAACAAGGCGGTATCCGGCCTCGGCCGGGTACCGCCTGATTTATGCATTTACCCAAGAAACCACGCCTGTAATTGCACTGACAAAATTTCACAAACGGCTGGCATAGATCCCCACGGCAACAGCATGTACTTTTGAGTAAAAAGAATCACAAGCGCATCATTGGACATAGCGGCTCGAGACA
>CAVIBA010000025.1:18452-18969 GCA_963640785.1 Bulleidia sp. | reverse complement strand
TAACTTAACAATTATTTTTTTAACTTTTTGGTCTCACATCATTGACAAATGTACATATTTGAGAGGAGATGTGGGCTAATGCATACGCCACACCTTCCCCCAAAAACAATAACAGAGCCGCGTCTTACGACACAGCTCTGTTATTGTTACTGTCCACGGTGGGGAAACAGGGCGCGAAAAGCTCGTCGAGCGTCACGCCGAGAACGGCCGCAAGCTGCGGCAATAGCATTATGTCGGGACACGCCAGCTGACGCTCCCACTTCGATACCGCCTGCGCGCTGACCCCCAGTATCGCGCCGAGCGCGGTCTGAGTCAGCCCTTGCTTTTTCCTTTGCCGTACAATATTTTCACCCAACCCGAATTGCGTTTGCAGCAAGCCTGTCACCTGTTCCTTTCGGTTCGTGCTCTCTGCCTCGGCTGCTTCGGCTTCGCACGGCGCTGCCCGGAGAATCGCTCCGCCGGACAGTGCCGCGCCCGGATGTTGTTGTAATCTGAATTACTTGTCGCCGCCGAGGCG
>CAVIBA010000025.1:0-18442 GCA_963640785.1 Bulleidia sp. | reverse complement strand
ACGTTGCATCCGATATGAGAGTTATTCATCATATCCCGCCTCCTTTCAACAAAATATTTCGTGTCTCCACGATGTTCAGATTATATCACATATCGCGCACTTTGTCAATAAACCGTTGGTTTATCGCCGCGCTTTTTCGTCAGCTGAGCACCGTGCCGTCGGCGAGTGTGATGGTGTAGCCTCCGAAGTTGATGGTGCCGTTGTTCTCAAGGCGGCTTATCGTGCAGTTGCCCGTCAGGTTCCAGACGCAACCCGCGCCGATGGTGATTACGGCGTTGTCAGACACCGCGCTGCCGCCCGCCGCGTTCGCGACGACGTTGACAGTCCCACTCAGCACGCTGCCGTCGGTGAGCGTGAGCGAGAGCGTCGAGATGCTGTCGACGACGATGTCGCCGTCAAGCTGCTGCGCCGCCGCCGTCATGACGACCTCGGCTCCGTTCGAGCCGGCGCTGCCCCAGCCGTGTGAGGCCGAGTTGCCGCAGACGTTGAGCAGGTAGGCGTCGTTGTCGCGATTGGTCAGCGTCACGCCCGAGAGATAGATGGTGCAGGCGGTGTTGGTGACGTATATCATGTCGCCGTTCAGCGCCGTCAGACTGCCGCCCGTCATGCTGAAGGACGAGGTGCCGACCGCGGCGTCGCCCGACATCGACTGGTATATCATGACGTTGTGGACGTTCTCGTCCGAGCTCGATCCGCGCGTGTCGCTCATGTTGCCGCTGACGGTGCAGTTTTTGAGCGTGATGGAGTTCTTGCCCTCGATGACAAGCGCCTCGGAGTTGTTGGCCGTGAGCGTGGCGTTCTCGACGGTGATAGTTGCGGTCGAGTAGACGGCGGGCGAGTTGTAGCCGTTCGAGGTGTAGCTGCCGCCGCTGACGTTGACGGTTCCGCCGCCGCGGTCGGAGCGGATGGCCGCCGCCGAGCTGCCCGAGGTGGTCACGGTCAGATTGTAGGCGTTGGTGGTGCCGCCGCCCGTCGTCTGGATGCCGCCCGAGTTGTCGGCTGTCGTCGTGATAACAGTGTCGTAGATGCTTACCGTCGTGCCGCTGCCGTAGCTGAAGATGCCGTTGCCGTTCCGGGCGGACGAGGTGATTTTGGCGTTTCTGACGGTCACAGTCGCGCCGTTTGTGGCGAGCAGGGCGGCGTTGACGCCGTAAAAGTCGCCGTTCTCGGCATTCGACGAGGAGCCCGACGCCTTGTCGACCGTGACGCCGGTCAGCGTGACGGTAGCGCCGTCGACACGCAGGGCGTTCTCATTGTCGCCCGTCGAGGTGTAGGACGTGCCCTCAATGGTCGCGTCGTCGGTTATGGTGTTGGCGCTGCTGCCCTGGTCAACTGTTCCGGACGAGGAGCCGCCGGGTCCGCCCTGTCCGCCCTGTCCGCCGGGTCCGCCCTTACCGCCGGGGCCGCGGATGTCGGAGGAGGTGGAGGCGTCGGCGGAAGCGCCGGCGGTGTCTGAAGTGCCGGAAGTGCCCGAAGTGTCGGACGAACCCGAGGCGCCGGAAGTGCCAGAAGTGTCGGAGGAATCCGAAGTTCCGGTGTCCGGGGTGTCGGAGCCGCTCGCGCAGGAGGCGAGTGTGAGTATGAGTGCGATGGCGCACAGGAGTGAGATCAGTTTTTTCATTTTGGTGTTCTCCTTCTCAGTTGATGGCTGTATTGTAGCGCGGCTGCCTTAAAAATACCTTAAAATGTCACGCAAACTCGAAAAATTTTTCGAAACCCACGAAAACGCTGTCTGAAGCCGCCTATTTTGCGTCACATTTGCCCTTTTTGCACTATATATTGTGTCCGGATTTTTTGATGTGTGACAATTTGTCCGAAATGGCTTTTTTTTCGCGGATTATGTGATATAATAATGATGTATAAATGTATTTTAAGCCGCCAATGGCGGTATGGAGGTCAGGATGAATTCATATACTATCAAAATCGCTGATTACGATCTCAGACTCCGCTGTGATCTCACTCCCGAGGCGCTTGACGGGATCGTCAAGAAGGTGGACGGCTACATCACCGGCATGTGTGCCCGCAGCAACAACATCTCAAAGACCGAGGCCGCGATACTCTGCGCGCTTGAGTTCTGCTCGGCATGCGAGCAGGTCGAGCAGAGCAAGGATCAGAACGACGGCGAGCGCGAGAAGCTGGTAGAGGAAAACAAAAAGGCCGCCGCTCAGATTGCCCGTCTCGAGTCGAGACTCGAGACTCAGAAGGAAAAATACGAGGCCGCCGCAGCCGCTCAGAAGGAGCGCGCCGACGCCGCAGTGCAGACCCAGAAGGAAAAGTACGAGGGTCGCATTGAAAACATGAAGGAAAAGTACGAGACCCGCATCGCCCAGCTCAAGGCCAAGGTGGACGAGTTCCGCTCGGGCGCCGCACAGCAGATGAGCATGGACATTCCCGCCGACGAGAACAGCGCTGCCGCCCCCGCAACTCCCGCTCCTGCCGCTGAGGCTGCCGCTCCCGCTGTCGAGGCCGCTCCCGTGGCCGCAGCCGAGACTGCGCCCGAGGCCGCAGAGCCCGCAAAGGCTGAAGCAGCCCCCGCTGCCGAGCCCGCAAAGGCCGAGGCTGCCGAGATGCCTGCCAAGAAGTCCAAGAGCAAGGTCGGCTCGATGTTCGAGCTGCTGACATACGGTGATGTCTGATAAAAAGCAGAAACAGAACAAAACCCGCCGCACCCGCACCGCGGGCGCGGCGGGTTTTGCGCCCAAGGGGGCAGACCATATGCGCGGAGGGGCTTCGCGCGACAAGATGCAGCGCGGCAAAAACGTGGCCGCCCGCGGCGCACAGCCCCATGCGCACAAGGGCACGCATAACAGCGCGCAGAACACATCGCAGAGCACATCGCAGAGCACATCGCCGGACGCCACCCGTCCCCTCCCGCTCACCCTTCCCGACGTAAAGCCGGACTCCGCAGGCGTCCGGCGTGCGCCCGAGGGACTGCCGCTGCCCGAGCTGCTTGCACCCGCGGGCTCGCCGCGGGCGCTCGAGGCCGCCATCGAGGGCGGGGCTGACGCCGTGTACTTCGGCGGCGTGCGTCACAACGCACGCGCGCTCGCCCAGAACTTCACCCCTGACGACATAGCCGCCGCCGTCCGGCTGGCGCACCTCTACGGCGTCCGCGTCTACCAGACGCTCAACACGCTTGCGACCGACCGCGAGCTTGCCGCCGTCCTCGAGGACGCAAACTTCGCCTGCCGCACCGGTGTCGACGGGCTTATCGTCGCCGACCTCGGCGTCGCCGCCGCCATACACGCCGCCCTGCCCGACCTGCCGCTCCACGCCAGCACCCAGGCGTCGGGGCACTGTGTCGCCGCGGCCGAACAGCTGGAGCGGCTCGGCTTCTGCCGCATGGTCTGCGCGCGCGAGATGCCCGCGGACGACATAAGCAGCTTTACCGCGCGCTCGCCCCTCGAGGCCGAGGTGTTTGTACACGGCGCGCTGTGCGTCTGCCACTCGGGGCAGTGCCTGTTTTCGTCCATGGTGGGCGGACGCAGCGGCAACCGCGGCGAGTGCGCGCAGCCCTGCCGTCTGCCCTACCGCGTCGGTCGCGAGGAGCGCTACCC
Organism: Bulleidia sp.; assembly: GCA_963640785.1. Taxonomy (GTDB): domain Bacteria; phylum Bacillota; class Clostridia; order Oscillospirales; family CAG-272; genus UMGS1002. The sequence continues at coordinate 14,885 of CAVIBA010000025.1, read as the reverse complement.
GCTCTCGCTCAAGGATCTGTCGCTCGCCGGGCACATACCCGAGCTTATCGAGGCCGGAGTCGCGTCGCTGAAGCTGGAGGGGCGCATGAAATCGCCCGAATACGTGCTGGCGGTGACGAGAGCTTTCCGTCGGCTGCTCGACGAGCGCCGCGCCGCCACGCCGGCCGAGATGGAATATCTCGCCGCCATTTTCTCGCGCGACGGCTTCACAGACGGCTACTATACACGCCGGATCGACCCGGACATGCTGGGCGTCCGCCGCGAGCAGGACAAGACCGCCTCGCGCGCGCTCGAGCCGTTCGCGGGGCTCTCCCGCCGCGTCCCTGTCGACATTGAGGCCGAAATTCTGCGCGGTGTGCCCATGAAAATGACGGTTCGCTGCGGCGCGCACAGCGTGACGGTGTGCGGAGAGATGCCGGAGGAGGCGTTGAAGTCGCCGTCCGGGCGCGACGCCGTGCTGCGCAGCCTGACAAAGCTCGGCGGAACGCGGTTCTGTCCCGCACACGCCGAGCTGAAGCTGGACGACGGGTTGGCCGTTCCGGTCTCAAGGATAAACGCACTCCGCCGCGCTGCTCTCGACGCGCTGACCGCCGAGACGGACGCCGCGGCGGCAGTCCGCATGGAGCACGCCGAACCGGTTCGCGACATCTGCGTCCCTGACGCGCCGCACGGAGCGCGCCACGCGCGCAAGACCGCCCGCTTTTATTTGCCATCGCAAATCACACCGGCGGCGCGGGAGTATTTTGACGAGCTTTACCTGCCGCTGACCGTCTGCGCGCGCGCTTCCGTGCCGGGCGTCCGCGGCGTCATACTGCCGCCCGTGATATTCGACAGCGAGCGCGGGATCGTCTCGCGTCTGCTTGCCGCCGCGGCGGCGAACGGCGTGAGCGAGGCTATCGTCGGCAACGTCGGGCACGTCGGGCTGGCTTGCGACGCCGGACTGCGCGTCCACGGCGACTTCCGGCTCAACGTCACCAACTCGCGCGCGGTCGCCGCGCTTGAGGCGCTGGGCATTCCCGACGTCATAGCGTCGCCCGAGCTGTCGCTGCCCCGCCTGCGCGACCTTGCGGGCGACATTTCGGCGATAGTTTACGGTCGGATTCCGCTGATGGTGCTTGAGAAGTGCGTCGGCCGCGAGCTCGGCAGCTGCGACGACTGCCGCCGAAGTCTTTTGACGCTGACCGACCGCCGGGGCGTAGATTTCCCGGTGCTGCGCGAGTTCGACCACCGCAGCGTGATATACAACAGTCTGCCGACCTGCATGTCCGACCGCGCCGACGAGCTCGACCGTGCCGGGCTTTGCGGACAGCACTTCATCTTCTCCGTCGAGTCGCCCGCCGAGGTCGACGATGTGATCCTCGCGTTCCGTGAGGGAACGGGGTTGGAGATGCCGGTGAGGAGAGTGTGAGGTTTGGTGGTGGGCGTATTGGCATATGCCCATGTGCGGTTAAATTGAATTTTGAGTTTGCGGTTCTCGCCGGGACGCCCGGCGGGGGCTGCTTTTTTATAAAAAAGTTCTTTGGTCAAGGGGGCACTCGCCGAACGTCAGCGGGACGTTCGGCGAGTACACTTCGAACACGTCCCGCGGACGTTATGGCGAGTACACTTCGAACACGTCCCGCCGACGTTCCGGCGAGCCTTCCCAAAGCCAAAGAACTATTTTTTTCACCCAAAGAGCCCCCGCAAATATAATTCTGCGGGGGCTCTCCTCAATCATTCCGTTGCTGCGACTCAAGCTGGCTCATCAGCTTTTTGTTGAATTCCTCGGCGGTGTTGTAGCCCATCTTTTTGAGACGGTTGTTCATCGCCGCGATCTCGAGGATTATCGCTAAGTTGCGCCCCGGCTTGACCGGGATGGTGATGCTCGGCAGCTGAATGCCCAGAATGTCGGCCTTCTCTTCGTCAAGACCCAGACGGTCGTACATCTTGCCCTGCACCCAGTGCTCGAGGTTTATCACAAGGTCGATTTTCTCGGTGTCGTTGACAGCGCCCATGCCGAAAAGACGGCGGACGTCGACAATTCCGATGCCGCGCAGCTCGACGTAGTGCCGGATTATCTCGGGCGCTGAGCCTACCAGCGTCTTGGCCGACGCGCGCTTGATCTCGACGGCGTCGTCCGCTATCAAACGGTGGCCGCGCTTGACAAGCTCTATCGCCGTCTCGCTCTTGCCGACGCCGCTGTCGCCGAGCAGCAGAAGTCCCTCGCCGTAAACCTCGACAAGCACGCCGTGCCGCGTGATCCGCGGCGCAAGGTGCAGTCCGAGCGACGCGATGAGAGACGCCATCAGCGCGCTCGTCTTTTCCTTCGAGCGCAGCAGCGGTACGCCGAATTCCTTGGCGCACACTGCAAATTCATCGTATACCTCAAGGTCGGTCGTGATGATGACGGCCGCGCACTTTGTCGACATAAAATTGCGTATCGAAAACGCCCGGTCTGCGTCCGACAGCTCGGAAAGATATCTGTGCTCCGCCTTGCCGATGATCTGTATGCGGCTCGGCTCGAACAGCTCGAAAAAGCCCGCCAACGCAAGCCCCGGTCGGTTGACCTCCGGGTTGGTGATGGGTACGTTGCGGTCCGCTACGTATATTTCCTCGAACGAAAACTCGTCGATCAGCTTGCCGAGCGGTATCGAATAGCCTGAATTCATGTTTTTTCGCCCTCCCTGCGTTGTTGTTTCCAATATTATATCATCTTCACACCCTTTTGTGAATCCCCTGCGAAAACTTTTTCCGAAAAACATGTCCGTTCATAAAATGGTCACAATATAGTGATATAATAAAATGGATTATCCGAAGCCACGGGAGGTACCGTTAATGAAAAAAACCATCGCGCTGATACTTGTCGCCGTCATGGCTCTTGCTATATTTACATCCTGCTCGGAGGGGCGGCCTATAAAGGGCACACGCGAGGAGCTGACCGTCGTCGGCAGCATCGCGGGGCACGACGTGCTCTACGAGGAGCTGCTCTGCGTCACAAAGCTCTACCGCAAGCAGCTTGAGGCCAGGTACGGCGAGGGAATCTGGGACAACGCCGACACCGCCGCCGCACACCGCGCCGAGCTCGAGGAACTGGTGGGGCGCAACATAACTGCCAATTACGCCGTGCTCAGTCTGTGCGACGAGGTCTCCGTCGACTATGAGAACGAGACGATACAGGAGGCCGTCACGAACTACGTCAACAACCTCGTAAGCCAGCTCGGCGGACGGTCGGAGTATAAGGCCGCGCTCGCCGAGGAGGGGCTGACCGACCACTTTCTGCGCTTCACCGTCGCCGTCGACTACTGCCAGAACGAGCTGTACTACGTCTACACGCAGGATCTCGGGCTTATCGAGACGTCCGAGGACGAGATTTACGACATTATCATGTCCGGCGAGTTCGTGCGGACGCTGCACGTCTACATCGGCAACGACGCGGGCGACGACGTCGAGTCCAACCGCCGTCGTGCCGGGGAGGTCAAGGCCAAGCTCGACGCCGGGGAGGACATCAAAACTCTTATCGGCAGCTCCTACAACGAGGACTTCAACCTCACCACCACCGACGGCTACTACTTCACCCACGGCGAGATGGTGAAGGCATATGAGGATGCCGCGTTCGCGCTGAACGTCGGCGGTATCAGCGACATCGTCGAGACGGGCGACGGCTTCTATATTATACAGCGCCTCGGGCTAGATCCGCAGTACGTGCTGTCTCACCTTGCGGAGCTCGTCACGCAGTATCAGTACGCCCGGCTCAACTCCTATATCGACGAGCGCCAGAGCGAGCTTACCATGGAGTACAACGACTACGGCGCCTCGCTTGACCTTACCAAAATCAGCTGAATCCAAGGAGGAAATTCAATGATGTTCTTCAACAAAAGACCGCGCCGACGCGTCCGCATGGGCGAGAGGTCGGCGTCTGACCGCACACCTAAGATAGTTATTACCGTCGTGGCGGGGAGCGTCAGTCTGATTCTTATAATTCTTTTGTCGGTGCTGCTCGGCAACAATCTGCGCGACCGAGCCGACAAGGCCTCCGACACCACGACGCCGGAGTCGCGTCTGCGGGGCACCCACGCCGCCGTCACCGAGAGCGACACGCTGCCCGTCTCGGTCTACAACGCGAACGCCGTGCCTGTCATCAAGGCCGAGTACGTCAAGCTGTCGAGCTCTGCAGGCGTAAACTGGAGCGAGACCGCCACCACGCTCAAGCGGGACAACGTCCCCGCTGTATCGCTGGTGCTGTACTACGGCGAGGGGACGGTCAATTTCTACTCCCCCGTCGCGCAGAAAATGGGCTTTCAGCCCGCCTCCACCACTAAAACCCGGCTTTATGAGGCGCTCGGCGTGCTCAAGGTCGGCGGAATTTACAGCGCGGGCTGCTTCTATGTCACCTTCCACAACGAGTCGACACCGGCGCTGATGTCGGTCTACCGCGAGTACGAGGCGGCGCTGATAAGCGAGGCTGTCGATGCCGAAATTTCGGACGTCACAATGTTCGGCTTCGGCCTTGATAACAGCACCGAGGCCGCGCAGCTGGTCGCTTCCGTCCGCAGGCTCGAGCCGGACGCCGTGCTCGGCGTCGCGCTGCCCGCGTCGCTTTACGATTCCGCGCAGCCCGACCGCATCTGCACCGCGTATGCGGGCGCCGTCGACTATCTCGCGCTGGATCTTTCATCTCTCGACCCGACCGCGCTTCAGAATGCGCTCGACAGGCTCGAGCCGGTCATAAACAAGTACAATATGCGTATAATTGTTTCGGACACCATGGGGGGTGTCGAGGATATACTCGAGGAGTGCGGCCTTTACAACTGGATGAAGGTGCCGCAATGACGGGCGGAAACGGGAACAAGAGCATGAGCGCGAACGAAAACGTGAACGGAAACGAGAACGTTGACGCGGGCACAAAAACCGGCGGCAGAGGGGGCAAAATCCGCCTCCCCGAGCTGCTGTCGCCCGCCGGGAGCCCCGAAAAACTGCGCGCCGCCATACGCTTCGGCGCGGACGCCGTCTATGTCGGCGGCGCGCGGTTCGGAATGCGCTCGGCGTCGGCGAATTTTGGCCTCGACGAGCTTGGCGAGGCCATAAATTACTGCCACGAGCGCGGACGGCGGCTTTATGTCACTGTCAACACGCTGCCGCGCGGGGAGGAGTACCCCGAGCTGCGCCGCTACCTTGAGGCGCTGGGCGAGTTGCGCCCCGACGCGCTTATCGTCGCCGACCTCGGCGTCATGAGCGAGGCGCGGCGGCTGATACCGCATATACCGATACACATCTCGACGCAGACGAGCATAGTCAGTCCCGAGGCGGCGCTCGCCTGGGCAGTGCTGGGAGCCGAGCGGCTTGTGCTCGCGCGCGAGCTGTCACTCGCCGAGATAAAGGAGATTGCCCGCCGCCTGCCCGAGGGCGTTGAGACTGAGACGTTTGTGCACGGCTCGATGTGCGTTTCGTACAGCGGGCGCTGCCTGCTCTCCAACCTCTTCACCGGGCGCGACGCCAACCGCGGTCAGTGCACGCAGCCCTGCCGCTGGAACTACGTCCTCTACGAGGAAAAGCGCCCCGACGAGCCGCTGGAGGTAGAGCAGGACTGCCACGGCAGCTACATCATGTCCTCGCGCGACATGTGCACCATTGAGTACATTCCCGAGCTCATAGAGGCGGGAATCAGCTCGTTCAAGATCGAGGGGCGCGTCAAGAGCGCCTATTACACCGCCGTTGTCACCAACGCCTACCGTCTCGCCATGGACGCCTACGCAAGGGATCCCGAGGGGTACCGTTTTGACCCGGCGTGGATGCGCGAGCTGGAGTCGGTGTCGCACCGCGAATACTGCACCGGCTACTACTTCGACGACCCGACGGTAAGTCCGCAGCTGTGCTCCTCGGGCGGCTACATACGCGACAAGGCCTATCTCGCAACGGTTTGTGAGCCGTCAGAACTGCCCGCCGGTGTGCCCGAGTCGGACAGCACGGGCGTCATGTGCCGCTTCACGCAGCACAACAAGCTGGTCTCGGGGCAGAGAGTCGAGGTGATTTCGCCCGGACGCGTGGGGCGCGGCTTTACCGTCGGGACGATGTACGACGCCGAGGGCAATGTCATTGAGTCCGCGCCGCATCCGTCGATGTGCTTTTTTGCGGGCGTGCCGTTCCGCGTTAGCCCCGGCGACATTTTGCGCGCGGGAGACTGAAGATAAGGGATCGATATGGCAAAGGACGACCAAAGCAGTTTTTTGCGGGAGGCCGTCCTATGCTTATATGTTTTTTGTGGGCGATACTGCTCGGCGTCGTCGAGGGCGTCACCGAGTGGCTGCCTGTCAGCTCGACGGGACATCTGCTGCTGCTTCAGTCGGCGTTTGACGTCGAGCTGTGCCGCGGCATGTCGCCGTCGCTTTACGCCGGGTTCTGCGAGATGTTCGACGTCGTGATACAGCTCGGCGCAATCGCTGCCGTCGCGGTGAGGTTCCTCCCGCGGCTGTGGCCGTTTGAGAGGTGCGGCGGCATGCGCCGGGAAGGGAGCCGGGGCGGACACCGGAGCGGAGCGCTTCGGTGGCGGCCGGAGGCCGTGCGGCTGTGGGGGCTTTTGCTGCTTGCGAGCCTGCCCGCGGCGTTCGCGGGGCTGGTGCTTGACAGGCTTCTCAAACGGCTCACCGGACGCGACATCGACGGCTGGCTCTACACGCCCGCTGTCATCGCGGCGGCGCTTATCGTGTACGGAGTGCTTTTCATCGCGGTCGAGCTGAGAGGACGGCGGGGGCGTTGCCGCGCCGGAGGCGGCCGGGGCTTTAATAGCGTTTACAGTGCCGCAAGCTCCGCCAACATTGCCGCCGATACCGCCGGTGTCGGCGCGGGAGTTGCGCTCGGCATGGGGGTGTGTCAGATGCTCGCCATCGTGCCGGGGACGTCGCGCTCGGGCGCTGCTATGCTCGGCGCCATGCTCATGGGGCTGACGCGACCCGCAGCGGCGGAGTTTTCGTTTCTTATGGCCGTTCCCGCCATGGCGGGGGCGGGGTTGATAAAGGCTGGCGGGTTTGTCCGGCTGGTGGCGGAGAGCGGCGAGACCGCTCCCGCGGCGGCGTGGGCAGTCCTTGCCGTGGCGTCGCTGACGGCGTTTGTGGTGTCGGCGGTGACGATAAATTTTCTTACGGATTTTGTGAAGCGGCACACGCTGATACCGTTCGGCGTTTACAGGCTGGCGCTCGGCGTTGCGGTGCTGATATATTTCTGGATGGTGTAAAATGCAGAGACTGAGAATTGCCTGCCCGGTCATTGTCGAGGGCAAGTACGACAAAATAAAGCTGAGCGGAGTTATCGAGGCGCAGATCATCACGACGGACGGCTTCGGTGTCTTCCGTCACGCCGAGAAGGCGGCGCTGATACGCCGCATGGCGTCGGCGGGGCCGATTATAGTGCTGACGGACAGCGACGGCGCGGGCAAGGTGATACGTTCGCGCATATCGCAGCTGATTCCGCGCGACCGGCTGATACAGCTGTACACGCCGCGCGTGCCGGGCAAGGAGCGGCGCAAGTCGGCTCCGTCGGCCGAGGGGGTGCTGGGCGTCGAGGGCATGGAGGCGGAGCTGCTGTACCGTCTGTTCGAGCCCTACGCCGGGTACGCCTTGCCCGCGCGGGCCGAGAACCCGCTGTCGAAGGTGGATTTTTACGTCGACGGGCTCTCGGGCGGGCCGTCGAGCGCGGCGCGCCGCGACGAGCTTGCCGCGCGCTTTGACCTGCCGCCCGGCATGACCGCCAACGCGCTCCTCGAGGCGCTGCGCATGGTGTGCACGTATGAGGAGTACCTCGTGGCCGTAGGCCGGGGATGAGTGAGGCATATGCAATAGCCCACCCCCCCGCGAGAACCGCAAAATCATTTGGTCTCCGGGAAATCCAGCGTTGCTTTGAACAGGTCGCCGTCCACGTCGAGACGTAACTCGCCGCCCATCAGCTCCGTCAGGCTGCGCGCAATGGACAGCCCGAGGCCGTTGCCCTCGGTGTGGCGCGAGCTGTCGCCGCGGACAAAACGCTCCATCAGCTCCTCGGCCGGAATGTTCAGCTGCGTCCGCGAGGTGTTCTTGATCGTGATGAGCACCCGCCCGTCTGCCGCCTTCAGTGTCAGATACACCCGCGTTCCGGGCTGCGAATACTTAAGCGCGTTGTCCATCAGATTGTCAAGCACCCGCCACAGGCGCGGCGCGTCGGCGGTTATGCGCACACCGTCGCGCGGAATGTCCGAGACAAGCGTCAGACCGCTCGCCTCCAGCCGCGTCTGGTACTCGCCCGCCGCCTGCGTCACAAGCACGCCTATCTCGCAGGGCGCCATCTCGAGCTCGACGCTTCCCGTCGCCGCCTTGGACGCCTCCACAAGGTCGACAATCAGATTCTTCAGCCGCTCGGACTGGCGCGTCAGCACCGTCGCGTATTCGCGGATCTTCTGGTTGTCGGTCGGCTCGCGGGCGATGAGGTCGGAGTAGTTTATTATCGAGGTCAGCGGCGTTTTGAGGTCGTGCGAGACGTTGGTGATGAGCTCGGTCTTGAACCGCTCGCTCCTCATGCGCTCGTCGACGGCCACGCTCATGCCGCCCGATATGCGGTTGAGATTTTCGCCGAGACAGCGCATGTCGCCCGCCATACCGTTGACGCTGACCGTCGTCTCAAGCTCGCCGCGCGCCAGTCGCTCGGCCGCCTGGCACAGCCGGTGCAGCATAATCGCGCACCAGATGCCGAAGATGACAAGCAGCGTCGCCGTCCCGAGCATGATGAGCACGCGCGACATGTGGCTCGTGATAACGCTGACAATGAACAGCCACAGCCACAGCGCCCCGCAGCCGAGCGCGGCGCGCCAGACCAGCGGTATCGCGCGGAAGAAGGCTGCTATCCCGCGTCCGGCGGCACGCAGTCCGCGTCCGACGGCGCACAGCCCGTGCCACACGAGGCGCAGTATGAGGCGGGTGAGACTGCCGCGCCACAGCGTCCGCTGCTTGACGCAGGCGGCGAAACTCATGACGTAGACCATGCATATGACCGCCGACACGCTCCCGCCGCAAAGCAGCGCGGCCAGTGCCCCCCAGGTGGAGAAGGAGGGCACGAACTTGACCATAAAGAAGCCCCAGAGGTACGCTATAAACGCTACGGCGAGCGTCGTGATGTCGAAGGGAATGTGCCCGAGCACGCTGTCAGGCTCGTCCGTGCCCGGACGGTGTCCGACCGACGCGATGAGGAACACTGCGAGAAACACGCAGGCAACCAGCGCCGCGAACGCGATGACGTAGATGGCGTAGCGCAGCGCGACGGCCGCGTCGAACAGGCGCGAGATCAGCCGGTAAGAGTCGTGATGGGGCAGGTTCGGGTCGAGACGCGCGGTGACGGTGTAGTTGACAAGACCTTGCTGGCTCTCGTCGGTGACGTCATCCGAGCCGATGTAGTAGTTGATACTGAAGTCGAAGCAGCTTGAGGTGGGGTAGCTGTCGGCGTCCGTCGGCAGGTTGTTGAACACCTCGACGCCGTCCCGCTCAATGCGGAAACTCATATTGCTCTCGGAGAGCCAGAGCATCGTCTGCTGGTCGGGGGAAATGTGCACGTCAGATGCGCCGCCTCCGTCACCGTCGGAGGTGTACGACGCATCGAGCTGCGCGATGTAAAAATAGCCTGTCAGCCGCCGCGAATCGTTCTCGGCGCGGGTGGAGAGCAGCAAATAGCGCGCTCTGGCGGGCGAGGAGTAGACGTCAAACTCGAACAGGCCGATGGCGATGAAGACGCTGCCGACGACGACCCACAGCATAAGCACGAGTAATATCATAGCGCCGGTTTTGGCGACGATACTGCGTTTAAGTTTGTTCATTACCGACCCTCCTGCATTTTGTAGCCCTGTCCCCAGACGACGCGGAGATAGCGCGGCGCGCCGGGGTCAAGCTCGAGCTTGGAGCGCAGATTGCAGATGTGCACCGCGACGGTGTTCTCGCTTCCGATGGGCTGGTCGTGCCAGACGCGGCGGTAAATCTCGTCGGGCGAGAAGACGCGGCCGGGGTTCTGCATGAGCAGGCAGAGTATGCCGTACTCAGTCGGCGTAAGCGCGATGGGCGCGCCGTCGAGCGTGACGGTGTGCTGCTCGGTGTCGAGCTCGACGCCGCCGCAGGTGAGGACGGTGGGGCGTTTTGCGCCGCTGCCGAGCTGCATATAGCGCCGCAGCTGCGAGCGCACGCGCGCGACGACCTCAGCGGGCTTGAAGGGCTTGGTGATATAATCGTCGGCGCCGACGTTGAGACCTAAGATGATGTCGGCGTCCTCGCTTTTTGCGCTGAGCAGTATAACCGGGACGTTACTGACCTTGCGGATAGCGGCGAGGGCGGAGATGCCGTCGCGGCCGGGCATCATTATGTCGAGCAGGACGAGGTGCACCTCGTTCTCGCTCACGATTTTGACGGCGGCGTCGCCGTCGTAGGCCTCGAGCAGATTATAGTCCTGACTTGAAAGGTAAATTTTCAGAGCCTCGACGATAGGACGTTCATCGTCGCAGATGAGGATATTGTACATGTCGGTACCTCCGTTTGTGGTAGTTACATTATACAGTTTTATTCATTAAGATACAAGGGGGAATGTATGAAGATTTTATTAAGCGTATTTCATATGCCGAGAAGTTAGTTTTGCACCCCGATGGGTGCGCGCCGTGGAGAACTCCGACGTTATGGCGTGCCCCTGTCAAAGCCAAAGAACTTTTTAAAAAAGCATACGGACATATGCAATACGTCCCCCCAATCCCGGCAACAATAATCCTATCCCACAGAAAGGAGAAATTGTATGCCTGTAATCACTCTCGACAGCGAAGGCCTGGAGCGTGTCATGAGCGGCGGCGACGCGCTGGTCGAATTTTTCGGCGCGAATTGCCCCGCCTGCCGCGCTGCGGATGAGATCGTGCGGCGCTTTGCCGAGGAGTCGGGGACGTCCGTCTATAAGGTCAACGTCGCCGACGCGCCCGACGCCGTCGAAAAGCTGCGCATTATGAGCGTCCCGACCTTCGTCATGTTCCGGAGCGGCCGCGCCGTCGACCGTAAGGTCGGTACGCAGTCCGTCCCAGCGCTCCGCGCTATGGCAGACGGCGCTGTCACGCTCGCTCACTGATTTTTGTCAGCGTCCCCACCTCGGGACGCTGATTTTTTTGTGTCCGTGCTATGAATTCTCTGCGCGATTGTTGACCGCACGCGCGTTTCGTGATATAATTATTGTGAAGATTTTAAGCTGACATCGTAGCAATATAGCACAAAATAAACAAAAAAGTGAGGATTAAGCAATGAGGGTCATCAATGTTAAGAACTATCAGCAGCTCAGCCGCAAGGCGGCTAACATTATTTCCGCACAGGTAATACTCAAGCCTGACTGCGTGCTCGGACTCGCCACCGGCTCGTCTCCGGTCGGTACATACAAGCAGCTCATCGAGTGGTACAACAAGGGCGACATCGATTTCTCCGAGGTCACCACCGTCAACCTCGACGAGTACGTCGGCCTCTGCGAGAGCGACGAGCAGAGCTACCGCCGCTTCATGCAGGAGAACCTGTTCGACCACGTCAACATCAAGCGCGAGAACACCTTCGTGCCCGACGGACTTGCCGACGACCTCGCTGAGGAGTGCGCCGCTTATGACGCGCGCATCCGTCGCCTCGGCGGCATCGACCTCCAGCTGCTCGGCATCGGCTTCGATGGCCACATCGGCTTCAACGAGCCGTCCGACGTCTTCGACAAGACGACGCACGTAGTCGACCTGCACGAGTCGACCATCAAGGCCAACTCCCGCTTCTTCGCCTCCGAGGCAGACGTGCCGCGCCGGGCGATTTCGATGGGCATGGTCTCCATCATGCAGGCGCGCAAGATACTTCTCATCGCCAACGGCCAGGGCAAGAAGGAAATACTCGGCAAGGCGCTTTACGGTCCCGTCACGCCGCAGCTGCCCGCGTCGCTGCTCCAGCTGCACAACGATGTGACCGTCATATTCAGCGAGGAATAAACTGTAATGTACCGTATCGGAATTGATCTCGGCGGCACGAAAATGGCCGCCGCCGTGGTGGACGCGGAGCAGCGGATAGTGCTCAAGCGGTCGGTGCCGACACACGCCGAGCGCCCCGCCGACCGTATCGTCGCCGACATGGCCGACCTCTGCGTCAGCCTCTGCCGCGAGCAGGGGGTGGAGTTCTCGGACATCGACGAGATCGGCATAGCCTCCCCCGGCATTATCGACAGCAAGAGCGGTCAGATTCTGCATGCCTGCAATCTGCCGTTCGACCATTACCCCATCTGCGAGCGCCTCGGCGGGCTGCTGGGGTATCACAACATCCGCGTCGAGAACGACGCCAACGCCGCCGCGTGGGGCGAGGCCATCGCCGGAGCCGCGCGCGGGACGCAGAACTCCATCATCATAACGCTCGGAACGGGCGTCGGCGGCGGTTTTGTCATCGACAACAAGATTTATTCCGGCTTCAACTTTGCCGGGGGCGAGCTCGGGCACATGGTCATTCAGGTCGGCGGGCGACTGTGCGGCTGCGGCCGTCGCGGCTGCTGGGAGGCGTACAGCTCGGCCACCGCGCTTATCAACATGACCAACGAGAAGATACTCATGTGCCGCAATTACGGCAAGCCCACCCGTCTGACCGACTGCCTCAATCCCGAGGGGCGCGTCAGCGGCCGGACGGCGTTCGACGCCATGAAGCTCGGTGACGAGGAGGCGCGCGACGTGGTCAATGAGTACGTCATGTACCTCGCGAACGGCATTGCGAGCATAATCAATATATTCCAGCCTGAGGTGCTGAGCATCGGCGGCGGTATTTCGGGCGAGGGCGAGGCGCTGCTCGAGCTGGTCGAGCCGCTGGTGCGGTGTCAGCAGTACGGGCCGGGGCTGGTTCCGCTGACGCGGCTGTGCATCGCGGAGCTCGGTAACAACGCCGGCATTATCGGCGCGGCAAATCTTTGAGACTGTGTCCGGAGGGCTGCTTTCATGAAGGTTACTTCTGACGAACGCAAAAAAATAACGCGTGCGCTGACCGGGGTGCTCGAGGGCGGCAAGTGTCTGTCGCGCGGCGACATCCTCGACGCGGCGATGAAAAGGTACGGCATGCGTCACAACCGCGCCGAGGAGCTCACTGCCGACTCGGAGTACAACACGCTGCGCAGCTACATGGGCGTCACGCTGACCGAGCTTGTGCGCTCGGGCGACGTCGTGCGCTGCGGCGATGGGTATCGGCTTGGTGGCGAGGAGCTGGTCGTGGTCGAGCGGCAGGACTGCAAGGCGCAGATGCTGCGGCTGCTCGGCGAGCGCGCCTATACCAAGTCCGAGCTTTACGCCGCCCTCGGCGAGCACTTCGGGACGGACAAAACCAAGTCCGTGACCGACGACAACGCGCTCAAGGGCATTGCGGGGCAGATACTGAGCCAGCTCGTGGCCGACAACGTCGTGACCTACGAGGACGGGCGCTACAAGCCCATGAAGATTGAGGATCCGTCGAGCTATCGCCGGGTTTACGCCAACGTGGCCGAGTTCAAGCGGGCGTATATAAACCGGCTGCACGAAAAAGGCGGGCGCTTTTTTGAGACGTTCTGCGCCAGCCTTATCGAGAAGTATTTTCAGGTGACGGGGCGTCGCGTGCACTCCTGCGACGTGACGGGCGGCAGCGAGGACGGCGGCATTGACATCGAAATGGAGACGCAGGACGATCTCGGGTTTGTCGAGCGCGTCATGCTCCAGGTCAAATGCCGTGCCAACGTCCAGACCTCGGAGCGCGAGGTTCGCGAATTCTTCGGCGCGATGAACGTCAACGGCGGCACGCGCGGGATTTTTCTCACGCTCGGCACCTTCCACGCCTCCGCCCAGAAGCTGCTTGACTCCATACCCAACTGCGTCGGTATCGACGGCGAGCGTATGTTCCACATCGCCCTCATCACCGACTACGGCATCACCCGCACACCCAACGGGTTTACTTTTGATGAGATGATATTTGCATAATGGGGCGCGATTCCGGGGCGCTGCCCCGAACCCCGCCAAGGGGGGCACGCCTCGGGGCTTTGCCCCGAACCCCACCAAGGAGGCTTTTTGAAAAAAGCCCCCTTGGAACCCGCAAAAACTTTCGGAAAAGGGAATGGGCAATGGGACAAAGCAAGCGGAAACCGATTGTTTTCGGGGCGCTGCCCCGAGCCCCGCTCGGGCGGCTTTTGAAAAAGCCCCCGAGACCCGGCAAAACTTTCAAAAAAGGACGGGGCAGAGTCGGTGGGACGCCGGGGCGTTGGACTTTGGACGTTTAAGTGCGTGCGCTACGTCCGTTTGCAGATTTTAACCCGTCCCTTTTTGGAAGTTTCGCCCGCCTTTGGGGAGGCGGCACGGATCCGACGCCGTGCGGCGTTGACCGCGCTCCGCAGAGCGCGGAATCCCCATCCCATTCGCCGTCCGCCGTCCGCAGACGGCGGAACACTCCTGCGACTCCTACAAACAAAAAAGCCCGTCGAGCGGGCTCTTTTTGTTTGGTCGGATCAGACCACGACGTACATAACGATGACGAGGAGCGTGAAGACGACAGCGACGATAGCGGTTGCGAGGGACCACTTCCTGTCCTTGTCTTTGCCCTTCTGCTTGCCGAAGAAAGTCTCGGCGCCACCGGCGATAGAACCGGAGAGGTTCTTGTCCTTACCGGACTGCATCAGCACGGCTATCACCAAAAACAGGCTCATCACCAGCAAAATTATACCAATTACGATTTCGATAGGGTTCATTATATTGATCCTCCGTAGATTTTCTATCACAACAGCATCAGCGTGGAAATGATTATACCATAGTTTGCGCGCAATTGCAATAGTAAAATGCAAAAAACACAAAAAAGTTGTCCGATGTAGTGTTACAATAGATGTGAGACTGAAAAATAAAAAAGATATAGAAAAAGTGA
>CAVIBA010000024.1:16453-19011 GCA_963640785.1 Bulleidia sp. | reverse complement strand
TCACTTTTTCTATATCTTTTTTATTTTTCAGTCTCACATCTATTGTAACACTACAGAAATTATTAACTTCATGTTCAAAAAGCCCTTGACACAGTTTCTAAAATATGCTAAAATGAGATTTGTTGAAGCAGCGTCAGCGCGTTTGAGGCAGTGCCATAAAGGTAGAAACTTTATGGCACTCCCCACCCTCTCCTGACGCTTTTTTGCGTCCCCAAAAAGCAACTCCCCCTCCCCAATTCTGCAAATTGACCCCAAAAATCAGGCTTTGTTCGAGAAATCTGCAATTTTTTTGATTTATTTTTTCATTTTGTCTTGACAAATGTGTCGGATAGGTGTATAATGTTCGCAACCGAATCGAAAGGAAAGCCGGGCTATGAACTGCGTTTTCAGCTTTGCATACGCATATTACTATTACTCCTATCTTCAGAGTAATAGCGTTTTGTGATGCAGGCTGACATGTGTTTCATTAGCAACGGACTTCGGTTTCCGTAAAGTCGAAACATTGCGCACGGCGTCACGCCGTGCGCTTTCTGTTTTTATCCGCGAACACCGAAAAATTTCACCGAAAGGACTACCATCACCATGAAAAACTCATTTAAGCGAGCTCTCTGTCTCGCGCTCGCCGCGGCCACCGTGCTGTGCGCCGCCCTCTCGCTCGCCTCCTGCGGAGGTAAAAAAACCTACACCGTCGGCATCTGCCAGCTGGTGCGTCACGAGGCGCTTGACGCCGCGACCCAGGGTTTCAGGGACGCGCTTATCAAGGAGCTCGGCGAGGAAAACGTTACCTTCCTCGAACAGAACGCCTCCAACGACAGCAACGCCTGCGGCACTATCGTCAACGGCTTTGTTTCCAAGAATGTTGACCTCATCATGGCCAACGCCACCGCCGCGCTTCAGGCGGCCTACAACGCCACCTCCACCATCCCGATTCTCGGCACCTCCGTCACTGAGTACGGCGTAGCACTCGGCATCGACAACTTCAGCGGAACCGTCGGCGGCAACGTCTCCGGCACCTCTGACCTCGCCCCGCTCGACAAACAGGCCGATATGATTCTCGAACTGTTCCCCGAGGCCAGGAGCGTCGGCCTGCTCTACTGCTCCGCCGAGCCCAACTCGGCATACCAGGTCAAGGTCGTCGAGGACTACCTCACCGCAAAGGGCATCACCTGCACCCGCTTCTCCTTCAGCGACTCCAACGACATCTCCACCGTCGCCACCACCGCCGCTATGCAGAGCGACGTCATCTACATCCCGACCGACAACACCGCCGCCTCCTGCAAGGAGACCATCGGCAACATAGTCAGAGAGCGCAAGGTGCCCGTCATCGCCGGTGAGAGCGGAATCTGCGCCGGCTGCGGCGTTGCGACGCTGTCCATCAGCTACTACGACCTCGGCTACAAGACCGGCGAGATGGCCGCCAAGATACTGAAGGGCGAGGCCAAAATCTCCGAAATGCCCATCGAGTACGCGCCCGCGACCAAGATGTACAACCCCGAGGTCTGCGCCGAGCTGGGCATCGCCGTTCCCGAAGGCTACACCGCAATGAAATAAGCCCCCACAGAAAGGAAAAACAATGGAATTCATCTCCGCACTGCCCGGAACCGTTGCCCAGGGTCTGATATGGGGCATCATGGCGATCGGCGTCTACATTACCTATAAAATACTCGACATCGCCGACCTGACCGTCGACGGCTCCATCTGTACCGGCGCCGCCGTCTGCGCCATGCTGATAATCAACGGTCTTCCCTTCTGGCTCGCGATGATACTTGCAACGCTGTCCGGCATCGTCGCGGGACTGCTGACCGGCATGCTCCACATCGCCTTCGGCATCCCCGCCATACTCTCGGGCATACTGACACAGCTCATTCTCTGGTCTGTCAACCTCAAGATAATGGGTCAGGCCAACCAGGCGCTCTCGGCGCGTAACTACGAGGTCATGCTCTCGCAGATGAACCTTACCCCCGCGCTGATAGTTCTCTCGGTCTGCGCCGTGGTGCTGGTCGCGCTGCTCTACCTCTTTTTCGGGACTGAGCTCGGCGCGGCGATCCGCGCCACCGGCATCAACCCAGCCATGAGCCGCGCGCAGGGCATACACACCGACGTGACCAAGCTCATCGGACTCGCGCTGTCGAACGGCATCGTCGCCTTCTCTGGCGCGCTGCTCTGCCAGTATCAGGGCTACTCCGACATCAATATGGGACGCGGCGCCGTCGTCATCGGCCTTGCCGCCGTGGTCATCGGCGAGGCTGTCATCTCGCACCTGCCGCAGAACTTTGCCATCCGGCTTGTCGGCGTGCTGCTCGGCGCGGTGATTTATTACATCGTCTACCAGATTGTAATTCTTATCGGACTTGACACCGACCTGCTCAAAATGTTCTCCGCAATCGTCGTCGCGCTGTTCCTCGGACTGCCGCACATAAAGGGTAAAATCGCCACCCGCCGTGGCCGCAAGGAGGGCACGACACATGCTTGAGCTTCAGAACGTTACAAAGGTATTCTACCCCGGCACGGTCAACGAAAAAATCGCGCTGAACGACATGTCGCTGCGGCTTGAGGAC
>CAVIBA010000024.1:11699-16443 GCA_963640785.1 Bulleidia sp. | reverse complement strand
GAGCGAGGGCGAATTCGTGACCGTCATCGGCGGAAACGGTGCGGGCAAGAGCACCATGCAGAACATCATCTCGGGCGTGTTCCGTCCCGACTCGGGGCGCGTGCTCATCGACGGTATCGACGTGACCGCGCTGCCCGAATACAAGCGCGCGAAGTACCTCGGCCGCGTCTTCCAGGACCCCTCCATGGGCACTGCCGCCGACATGCAGATTGAGGAAAACCTCGCGCTCGCGCAGCGTCGCGGACGTCACCGCAGTCCCTTCCGCCCCGGCATCACCAAAAAGGAGCGTGAGGAGTACCGTCAGCTGCTCACCGAGCTCGGGCTCGGACTCGAAACGCGCATGTCAGCCAAGGTCGGCCTGCTTTCGGGCGGTCAGCGTCAGGCGCTGACGCTGCTGATGGCATCACTCTCCCGCCCAAAGCTGCTGCTGCTCGACGAGCACACCGCCGCACTCGACCCCAAAACCGCGGTCAAGGTGCTTGAAATAACCGACCGCATCGTCAAAGAAAACCACCTGCCGACGCTCATGATAACGCACAACATGCGCGATGCCATCGCCTACGGCAACCGCCTGATAATGCTGCACGAGGGCCGCATCATCGTCGACGTCGCAGGCGAACAAAAAAAGAACCTCACCGTCGAAGACCTGCTCGCGCTCTTCAACAAGGCCAGCGGAACCGTCTTCGCGAACGACCGGGCGATACTATCGGAGTAATCCGGCGCGCCCGCGCAAACAAATAAAGGCCTCCCCGCGCAATATCCGAATTGCGCGGGGAGGCCAAAGAAAGGGCAGCACCTTCAAGATGCTGTCCTTTTTGTGTCTCACTCAAACTGACTGTTATACAGCGCGGCGTAAGCGCCGCCGCGGGCGAGCAGGGCGGCGTGGTCGCCCTGCTCGATGATATTGCCGTGATCCATGAAGAGGATGCAGTCTGCGTCGCGGATGGTGGAGAGCCTGTGCGCGATGACAAAGCCGGTTCGTCCCTTCATGAGCGAGGCCATGGCCTTGCCGATCTCGGCCTCCGTCCTTGTGTCGACGCTGGAGGTGGCCTCGTCGAGGATTAGGATAGGCGGGTTGCAGAGGAACACCCGCGCAATGGTCAGCAACTGGCGCTGTCCGACCGAAATGTTGGCGGTGTCGTTGTCGAGCACGGTGTCGTAGCCCTGCGGCAGGGTCTTGATGAAATAGTGCACCTTGGCCATTTTTGCCGCCGCTTCAATCTCCTCGCGCGTCGCGTCCGGCTTACCGTAGGATATGTTCTCGGCGATGGTTCCGTTGAACAGCCAGGTGTCCTGGAGAACCATGCCGAAATTGCTGCGCAGCGTTTTGCGCGTCAGGTCTGTCGTCGTGACGCCGTCGACGGTGATCCGGCCGCCGCCGACCTCGTAGAAGCGCATGAGCAGGTTGATGAGCGTCGTTTTGCCCGCGCCGGTTGCGCCGACGATGGCTATCTTCTGCCCCTCCTTGGCGGTGAAGCTGATGTTCTTCATGAGCAGCTTGTCGGGCGAGTAGCCGAAGCTGACGTTCTCGAAGGCGACCACGCCCCGCGCGCGCTCAAGCGGGACGGGATGCTCGGTATCCTTCACCTCCTCGGCGTCGTCGAGGAACTCAAATGTTCTCTCCGCCGAGGCGAACGCCGACTGCATAGAGTTTATCATGTACGCCGCCTCGGTCAGCGGCTCGGAGCACATGCCCATGTACTGAAAATACGCCTGTATCACGCCGAAGGTCATGAGCCCCCCGACCATGCGGTAGCAGCCGATGAGCAGAATGACCGCCTGCGAAAGCCTCGAGAGAAAGCGTATGCTCGGGTTGACGCTGTTGGTGAGAAAGTCTGTCTTCTCGTTGGCGACGGCGACGTCCTCGACCGCCCGGTTCAGCGCCTCGACGCTGTTTCCTTCATTATTGTACGCTTTTATTACGTTGCGCCCGGTGTAGTATTCCTCGGCCAGTCCCGTCAGCACGGCGACCTTCTCCTGCCGGTCGGAGGCAAGGTCGAGGTTTTTGCTCGCGACGAGCTTGGTGATGACAAAGCTGATTGCCGTGAACCCGATGAAAATCAGTGTCAGCAGCGGGCTGAAGTAGAACATAAAGACAAACGAGCCTATGATAGTTCCTATCGACGTTATAAAGCGCAGCATTCCGGTTTGCAGCGTCTCGGAAATTTTGTCGAGGTCGCTTGTGACCTTGGAGAGTATTTCGCCCGGCTTGTTGCCGTCGAAGAACTTAAGCGGCAGACGGTGTATCTTGTCGCTGATCTGCTCGCGCAGCGTCAGTATCAGCTTTTCGGCGACGCTCGCCATGAGGAAGGACTGGAAGAAATAGAACGCTGCCTGCGCGGCGTACATCGCCGCTATTATGACGAGCTGCCGTCCAAGCGGCTCCCACACGATTGTAAACCGACTGCCCTCCGCGGCCGCCGCCTTGAGGGCGGCGATAAGCGAGTCAAGCACCCCGGCGCTGTAATAGGGCGTGAGAATATTGAGCGCGGTCGAAATTATGACCGAGAAAATGACGATTATAAGCCGCGCCTTCTGATTGTTCAGCTGGCCGAACAGGCGCACGGCCGTCTTCATGGCGTGCTTGGGCGCGTCTCTTTCGACGGCTGCGTCGTTCTCGTTCTTCATGGCCGCTTTTTTCGCCGCGGCCTTGTTCTTCTCTGCGGCAGTGTCTTTTTTTCTGCTCATCTCTCGTCCACCTCCTTCGTCTGGGATTCGTATATCTCGCGGTATATCTCGCAGGTCTTAAGCAGCTCCTCGTGCCGCCCGATGCCGACCGGCTCGCCCTCGTTCAGGACGATTATCTGGTCTGCATGCTGAATTGAGCTGACGCGCTGCGCTATTATCATGATGGCCTTGTCGCTCTTCTCACGCAGCAGCGCCCGGCGCAGCGCCGCGTCGGTCTTGAAATCGAGCGCAGAAAAGCTGTCGTTGAAAATGTAGAGCTGGGGATCCTTGACGATGGCGCGGGCAATCGAGAGCCGCTGCTTCTGGCCGCCCGAGAAGTTGGTGCCGCCCTGAGATACGTGCGAGTTCAGCCCGTCAGGCAGCGAGCGGACGAAATCCCCCGCCTGCGCGATGTCGAGCGCCTGCATCATCTGCTCGTCAGTGGCGGAGCTGTTGCCGTAGCGCAGATTCTCCGCAATTGTGCCCGAAAACAGCCAGGCTCGCTGCTGAACATAGGAAACATTGTCGCGCAGCTGCCTTTGCGGCATGTCGCGTATGTCGACGCCGCAGAGCGAAATGCGTCCGTCGGTGACGTCGTTGAAGCGCAGCATGAGCGACGCAACGGTCGACTTTCCGCTGCCCGTTCCGCCGATGACGGCGGTGGTCTGCCCCTTTTTGCAGACGAAATCGAGGTTCTTCAGCGTGTACTCGTCGGAATCGGCAAAGCGGAAGGAGACGTGCTCGAAGGCCATGACATTCTCACGGTCGGAGAGAGTCACGTCGTCCTCGGTTTTGTCCTTTATCCGGGGCTCGAAGGACAGCACCTCGTCGATTCTGTGCAGGCACTCCATGGCGCGCGGGAACTCAAGTATAACAAACTGCGCCATCATCACGCTGAACAGCGCCATAATCGCATACTCGATTATCGCAAGAATATCGCCGTCGCCGAACACGCCCGCCGAGATGCGCGCGCCGCTCAGCCAGTAAACCAGCACAACAAAAAGGTTGATGGAGAAGTTGGTCAGCCCGTCAAGCCCGGCGAACATGCGATTGGCCTTGACGGAGGTCTCCTTGTAGTCGCGGAAGGCGGCGTTGAGGCGAACGGTCTCGTGCTCCTGCTTGTTGAAGGCTCGGACGACGCGCACGCCGGTGATGTTTTCAAGCAGCACTGTACTCATTTTGTCGAGCAGCTTTTGCAGCTTGCGGAAAAGCGGCGACGCGCTACGCATGATGAAGTAGGCGATGAAAATTATCAGCGCCAGCACGCCGAGCAGCACGAAGCCGAGCAGCCAGTCCTTCATAAACGTCAGAACGACGGCCAGCACAAATATGACCGGCACCGCCAGTATCATCTGAAAAATGCTGACGACGGCGACCTGAACGTTCGCCACATCGGACACCGTCCGGGTGGTCATGGACGCCGTGCCGAACGTCTGAAAATCGTATACCGACAGATCGAGCGATTTTTTGTAAAGGGCTTCGCGCATGTCCGCGCCGACCCGCGCCGCCAGCCTCGCACAGGCAAACCCGCCGGCAATCGCGCCCACCACTGAGACCACCGACACGATAAGCATCTTTGCGCCCGTGTTAAGTAGCTCGCCGAAGTCCGTCGCGACGGAGGAGCCCTTATTCAGCATCTCGGCGGCGTAGGTGGGAATCAGCATCATGCCCACCATGTCAAGCGCCATAAGTAAGGTCGTGAGGACGCACAGCTTCCAGTGCGGCCTCAGGAACCGTAATAACAATTTCATAAAAAAGCAGCCTCCGTTTTGTTGACAAAAGTGCGTGTGAGTGCTATTATAAACTATATAGCAGCTATACAGTCAAGAGGTAAATGCAATGTTTTCGAATAATTTTTTCACAATCTCCGATTTCGCCAAACTTATGGGAATAAGTCGGCAGACACTTATATACTATGACCGCATAGGTCTGTTCAAGCCAGTGCGGACACTCGACAACGGATATCGGCTGTACTCCCGCAATCAGATAAACGTCATAAGCCTAATTTCGATGCTCGGCGAGATGGGCGTTCCGCTGAAGGAAATCAAGGACATCGTCGACAACATCTCGCCCGACA
>CAVIBA010000024.1:0-11689 GCA_963640785.1 Bulleidia sp. | reverse complement strand
GCTTGAAATACTCAGGCGTCAGCGTGGCGAGGCGGAGGAAAAGCTGCGGCGTCTCAGCATGCTCGAAAGCATGATAAGTCTGCGCATAGAGCAGATAATCGTCGGAAAGGCGCTCCACGGGACGACCGCCCCGGAGTTTTCCGTCATAGACGTGGCGGAGGACATCCCGCTGTACGTCGGCAAGGACGTCAACTGCACCCTCGACGACATCCCGGACGACTTCGTCATAGAATTCTACGCCACGTGCGAGAAGCTGGGCTTTCCGCTGATATTCTCGAGCGGGCAACTGCGGAGCCGGGAAAACATACTGTCGGGCAGAACCGACATAGTCTCAAAAATGTGCTTCACGCTGAAGGACGCCGACGGCGCGAACTCCGCCATCCCGCGCGGGCGCTACGTCGTCGGCCACGTGCACGGAGACTACGGGCACACGTCCGATATATACAAGGACATGCTCGCCTTCATCGCGCAAAACGGCCTCCGCGTCGCCGGAGACGCCTACGAGGAATACCTCCTCGACGAGCTCGCGGAGAGCGACCCGGATAAGTTCGTCATGCGGGTCATGCTGCGGGTGGAATAACAGAAAACGCCGCCCCCCGGAATCCGGGGGCGGCGCGGCCTTATACAGGCGTCGTTATTTAGATATATCCGTCGCGTAGCAGTACTTTGCGGAGGTGAATTTGCCGAATATGTACTTGTTTGTCGCCGACTCGCACATGGTGTAGAGCTTGTCGTCGACGATGACAAGCTCCTCGGACATGGGAGCGAGCTTGATGTCGCCGACCAGAGTGGAGCTGTCGAGCACATAGAGCGGGACGTTCTGTCCGAGCACTGTTATGCTACCCTCCTCCCCTGTCGCGTCATAGCTGTATATGTGCGAGAACGCAACGGCGTAGGAGGTGGAAAGATAGATTCTGCCCTGCGCGTCGAAGCACATTCCCTGCACAAGGCCAGGGATGGAGTAGGCGCGCCCGATCCTGTCGGAAATACCGAGGGGCGCGCTGTCGTCGAAGCTGTAAGCGAGAATAAGCGCGGTGTTCTCGTCGCCCGCCGCCGTCTTGTACTTGTGCGAGTCGGGCGTTTCGTAATTCTCCGCGCGATGGAACTCGCCGACGTATATCATGTCGCCCTCGGCGTGCGTGAAGGAGACGCGCAGCTTGTCGTCCTCAGTCGACGTTTTGAACAGCCCGACCGACTTTACGCTGTCGCCGTCCGCCGCCGAGAGGAAATCGGCCTTGTTGTAGACCATCAGCCCCTTGCTGTCCGCGATGTAAACGTAGCCCTCGTGCACAGTGATGCCGCCGACGTGGCCGGTGAAGGCGCTGCCGTCCTCCTTCGCGAGGTTCAGCCGCTTGATCTCCTTGCCGTCCGCCTTAGAGACGAGCGACACTTGCGAGGCGTTTCCGTCCGTTTTGTAGCCTGTGATGAAGAAGGCGTCGTTTTCGCTGTCGTACGCGATACCCTGATGTATCATACCGTCAGAAAGCCCGGGGATGACGAAGGATTTTTCCGAATTTCTGTAATACTCTCTTACAGGAAAGCGGAAGTACACTCTGATTCCGAGGAGCAGAAGCAACACGAGCCCGAGAACGCAGCAAAGAATTATTCCCACGATCTTACCCATCTTCCTTCCTATGGATGTTGTTTTTGCCTGTGACATAAATTTCACCTTTCTGTCCCGACCCTTTCCGGCGCCGCAACGCTACTACTATATCACGTTTTGTCCGATTAGTCAAGCGTGTCAGGGGCAACGGCGGTATTTTCACTCCCCTATCAGCGGCGTGCTTCTGCCATCCGCCTGCAAGGAATACGCGCCGCGGTACCCGATCTCCCGCGCGACGAGGAACAGCGCTATCAGCTTGTGGCTGGGTCTCGAGTGGAACAGCCTTCTTTCCCGGCCGTTGAGAGTCAGCTCCTGCTTCCAGACCACCCGCAGAAGGGACAGCTCCTCCATAACGCTCTCGATACGTTCCTCGCCGATGCCGCACTCCCGCGCGAGCACTGCGCTCTCAAAAATGTAGTTCGCAGGCCTGCGGCACAGCCAGACCAGCGCGTTCATGGTGTCCTCGTGCGACAGCGCCGCAAAAACGTCCCGCAAAAACCCACTCTCGTCGAGAAAATCGCCGAACCCCTCCTCCGGCTGCGGAAATACCGCGAAGAAGGGCTCGCGGCCGTTCGAGACCATCGTGAATCCGTCATCCAGCAGAATGTAGGACGAGTTATGCTGATTTTTCAGCTCGTCCGGGTCGTATCTCCGGTCGATTTCCATGCGGCAGTTGAACAGGCCGCGCTCAATCTGCCAGCATATCTCCCGCGCCAGCCGGAAACGGTCGTCCGACGCCGTGTCGTGTAGCAGAAATATTATACGGCGCGAAACGTCGGCCATGGAGACCGCGCCGTTGTCGAACAGCTCGTCAAGCGACACACCGAGCTCGCCTGCGAGCGGGACGAGCAGCGCGCCGTCGGGGTAGGTCTCGCTTGTTTCCCATTTGGACACCGCCTGCGCCGAGACGCCGAGCCTTGCGGCGAGCTGCTCCTGCGTAAAATTCCTCTCAAGCCGGAGCTTTTTGATGTTTTCGGATAAGCTCATTTTATTACCCCCCTATCATTTTGCAGCCGCCGTGGTGGCAGTAGCTATACGCCCGCCTGCCGCACATCCGCTCATATGCGAGGGAAATTACCGCTAAAATCAGGCCGTCACCATAGCATTCGTAGAAGTCCACTTCCCCCTCGACAAGGTGCGCCGACTGACTGTTGCACTCCCCGACGTCGCAGAACTGCTTCAGTATCTCCGAGACGCGCTCCTCCGGCACGCCTGTATGCGCGGCCACGTAGTCCGCCGTGAACTGCGTGTGGCAGTCGGTCGAGTAGACGAAATAAAGCACCGAAAGCGCCTCTTCGTCGGCCAAAAAGCGGAAAAACCTTGCTATTTTCCGCTGCTTCCCGGCATCCCGGAGCCACGCGAAATTATTTTTGTTCCGCAGCAGCGTGACGGACAGGTTGACGTCATCCGAGCTCGCCACGAATTTGAATATGTCTCGCATCGAAATCTCCGAGCGGGAGAAGCGGGCATCCGACGCCGGGTAGGCATCGTCGTCCGTGCTGTCGTGACGGGCGCCCCCGTCGTGTCCGTCGTGTCCGTCGCGTCCGTCGTGTCCGACTCTGAAGATGGCCGGAATAATGGCGCTCTCCGTCTCAAACGCCTTCAGCACCGCCTCGCGGAACCCGAGCCCGGCAAACATGGCGCGAACGGTCTCCCTGGTGCTGTCGGCCTTGTCCTCCGAGAGCCCAAGCAGCACGTCGGTCGCAACGCCGAAGTATTCGGACAGCGCTGCGAGCATGGGGATGTCGGGCATGGAAGCGCCCGTTTCCCACTTTGAAATTGTTTTGTTTGAAACAGACAGCGCCTGCGCCACCTCCTCCTGCGTGACACCCCTGTCCTGCCTCAACTGTACCAGCTTTTCGCCTATTTTGCATTCATACATGGTATTCACCTCTTAATAAAATCAAGTCCGGAGCTTGCACGCTTATTATAAGCGAAACCGACAGTGGAGTCAATGGAGTGAAATTCAATTTATTCTACGGATGGGAGATATGGAGAAGCGGAATTCAAACAATAGGATAAATGCCTACGTAGGCCGGCGCAAAGAAAAAAGGAAAAGAGACACACTCCTCGCGTCTCTTTTCCTGTGCTATCAGCAGGTTCGGACTTGCCTCACAGCCTCCACCCCACCGCCTGCTCACGCCCGCTGACAAAGTGGCGGTAAATGCCATCCTCCTCCATCAGCTCATCGTGCGTGCCGCGCTGGACGATATGTCCTTTGTCCACCACGAGAATCTGATCGGCGCCGCGGACGGTTTTGAGTCTGTGTGCAATCATGATGACGGTCTTCTCGCGCGTCAGCTCGGAGATAGCCTCCATCAGCTCCTTCTCGTTCTCCGTGTCAACATTGGCGGTTGCCTCGTCGAGAATGATGATGGGCGCATCCTTCATCATGGCGCGGGCGATGGAAAGGCGTTGGCGCTCGCCGCCCGAAAGCGTGCCGCCCGCCTCACCGATGACGGTTTCATAGCCCTGCGGCAGCTTCATGATGAAGTCGTGGCAGCGAGCTGCCTTAGCCGCCGCGACAACCTGCTCCATCGGCGCGTCCGGCTGACCGAAGCGGATGTTGTTGGCGATAGTGTCGCGGAACAGGTAGACATTCTGGAACACGAAGCTGAAATTTTTCATCAGGCTGTCCATGCTGTACTCGCGCACATCATGCCCGCCGAGCGTGACCGTCCCCGCGTCCACATCCCAGAAGCGGGACAGCAGGTGGCAGAGCGTCGTCTTGCCGCCGCCGGATGGGCCGACGATGGCGGTCGTTGATTTTTCGGGAATATCCAGCGTGATGCCGCTGATTATTGGCTTTTCGCAATAGAAATCACCGATCAAAATATCAAGTCCTTTACTCATATCGCAAAAAATTTCACAGTATTACCCCTTTGCCGATGGCAACAGGTACAAATGTCTACATCATTCCGCAGAATTTATCCTTGCCTCTTTTCATAATAAACTTCTGTAATTTTCCTTTTCTTTTTTCGCGGATTGACTTGACATACTGAGTGTTTCGGTGTATAATATAGGTGCAATATTGAGTGGTTGCAATGATATTATACACCCGTGCTTGCGTTTTGTCAATAGGTTTAAACGAAATTGTGGGTGTTTCACGAAAGGAATTTACGATGAGTTTTGCACAGCGGCTGAAAAATGCGAGAGAAAACGCACATATTCTGCAAAAAGAGCTTTCAGAGCGTAGCGGGGTGGCACTCCGCACCATACAGAATTGGGAAACAGGGGTTCGCCGCCCCTCTAATATTGATAGCGTAACCAAGGTTGCCAAGGTACTTGGAGTATCCACCTCCGAGTTGATCGATTCCGAAGAGGAATTCGTGATTTCGGCAAACGAAAAATACGGTCCCCGCGGAAAGAAGGGTGCGGAAACCGTATTGACCGAGGTGCGCACCCTGTTTGCCGGCGGTGAGATGAGCGAAGAGGATATGGATACCTTCATGCAGGCGATACAGGATGCATATTGGAAAGTAAAAGCGGAGAATCGTGAAAAGTACACGACAAAGAAAAATAAGCAGCGACATTCGCAATGAGACAGATACGATATAATACAGGGGGACTTTCATGACACGAATAACGGACGCAGTCCAGACAGCCAACCGTATCTGATGAGCGTGACCCGGAGAGGATTGCCCTTTACGCCGGTATTATGATCCTGCCGCGACCGCACGGGCATTGCATTCGGACATCAATCTTGTGGCTCTGAAAATTGCAGAACTGAACCGACGGGGTTATCAGCTCCGTGAACAGGAATATCGGAACAAATTCCTGAAATCATAAGGCGGGAGGAAATAAAAATGCTGATGAACAACAATGAATATCTGCAAATCATCGAAACAGTTCAGATTGCGCAAGACGATCCCCCCGCTCGGTACCACCATAACACATTTGATGTAAAAATGCAGCAAAAGTACCAACAAACACTTTGAAATTCCACTATAATGACAACAGATCGTGCCATCGCGGCACAAAGGAGGAACAGTTAGGATGAAATTTTTAACCAGAACGCTATACGAGGGGGGCACGTTGCTACGTCTCCCGCCCGACGCGGGCGAGCAGGTGCCTGACGCCGGCAGGGATCGGGTCAATATTTACCCCGTGGAGCGGCAGGAGATTTTGGGGTTTGGCGGCGCGTTTACCGAGAGCAGCGCTTACACCTACGCGCAACTGGATCCGGCAGGCAAGGCGGAGGCGATGGAGCGCCTCTTTGGCAAAAGCGGGCTGCGCTATAACTTTTGCCGCATTTGTATCGGCTCCTCCGATTTTTCGCTGGATCAATATGATTATCTCGCGCCGGGGGCAACAGATCTGGAGAGCTTTTCCATCGAGCGCGACTGCAGATACGTCATCCCCATGATTCATGACGCGCAGGCAGCTGCCAAGGCGGCAGGGGAGGAGATTGTATTTTTTGCCTCCCCGTGGAGCCCCCCGGCGTTTATGAAGGACACCGGTTCCCGCGTGAAGGGCGGCAGGCTCCTGACCGAATATCGCGAAATGTACGCAGAGTATTTTGTCAGGTTTATCCGGGCTTATGAGGCAGAGGGGATTCACATTTCCGTTGTCACCCCGCAAAACGAAGCGCTTGCCCCCTCCCCGTGGGACAGTTGCCTTGTGAGCGCAAAGGAGGAAGCGGCGCTTATCCGCGCGCTTTCCGCGGCGTTTGCCGCGCACGGGCTGGAAGTGAAGATTCTCGCGTGGGATCACAACAAGGGGCGGCTTTACCACCGGATGGAGGAAATTTATCGCGAGGTGCCCGACCTTGTGGCGGGCGCGGCGTTCCACTGGTATTCCGGCCAGCATTTTGAGGAGCTGGCGCTGATGCGGGAGCAGTATCCGGGCAAACTGCTGATTGCCAGCGAGTTTTGCAACGGGCTTGGCAGAAAGATTTTTGACGCTTACGGTGCGGAGCTGATGGGAAACCTGACGCACGGCGTGCAGGCGGAATGTGAATGGAACCTGATGCTAGGCGTTGCCGGGGAGCCGTATCACGACCGCGCGTTTGGCTGTTCCGCCCCCCTCCACGCAGACGGCAAGACGTTGACGACCCGGCGCAGTTATTTTGAAATGTATCTGTTTGCTCATTTCGTGCGCCGGGGGGCGCGGGCACTGGCGACCTCCTCGTTTCGCGAGGGGCTCGGCGCCGCGGCGTTCCGCAATCCGGACGGGCGGCTGGTGGTGGTAGTGCGCAACGCCACCGATGCAACTATCCCTTACAATCTCTCGGTGTTCAATCGGCTGTATCCGGTTTCTATCACGCCGGATACGATGGTCACTTATGAAATAGAGGAATGATGTGCTCATGGCGTGGGAGCCGCGCGAGATAGTTCATTTTTGCCCGAAAGAGGGCGGATATGGAATCCAACAAGGTGCATTCCCGAAAGGCTCCCGTCCAATTGTCAAGTCAAGTGCAACAGGCTGTTGCACAAATTCCGTGGGGACACACTGTGGCTCTCTTGGATAGGTTTTCTGACAACACAGTACACAATTGAAACCATCGAAAATGCCTTGGTCAAGGACATCACCAAGCTGCTCCTGGAACTTGGCACCGGCTTTGCGTTTCTCGAAAATCAGTACCACATCAATGTCGGCGGGGATGATTTCTACATTGATTTGCTGTTCTATAACCTCAACCTGCGGTGCTATGGCGTTATCGTTAGTTATTTAAGGCATCACCGCGCAATGCCCGAGTGGCACACTTGCCGGGCATTTTTCCGTCATATTTCACAAAAATTCTTGACGGTAGCGCTGCTGCAGCCTGCGAATTTTTGTTTCATCTGACGAAAAATCTGACTGCGCAATTGCACCATCGGAATTACGCGGTGAAGCCTTAATTTGTTTCAGGTGGTGATGGGATAAACACTTTCTTTAACGAAATCTTTTTTCTGTATTTATCACTTAATTGATTGTAATACTTAAGTACGAGATCCACTAATTCTGTACCGTTGATTCCACGAATAATCGGGGTGCTTTCCAAATATTTTTTTGCGTTTTTAGTATAGTTGGAAAGCGTAACAAACAAGCCGTAATCACCTTCACGCATTGCACCTTTAAGTGATTGAATTGTTGTTTCTTTGATATCTCCGTCCTGACTTTTGACTTGAACAAGGATTCTTGGCGGAAGCTCATCCTTATACGCAGTGATATCAATGCCGCTATCGCCTCCATGAGGGGAAAGCGAAGTGCGATATCCCATTGCGCAAAGTAAATCAGCCACAAATTCTTCCAGATCATATCCTTTGAGATTTTTGCTCAATTCTTTCAAAATAAAATCCCGGGTCGTCTCAATGATGTCTTCAGCTGTGGCAGCAACTGTATCATCTTCCTGATCAATCGCCGATTTCTGAAAGTTTTTGTCCAATGCTGAAAGATACTCATCGGCATAGTTCTTCAGCGAAAAAAATGACATTGCCGAACCTACTTCGTATAATGCACCTTGTGAAAACGCTGTCCTTGGCAGATGCTTCAACCACTTCACCTTGCGTTGCTGACTATACTCTACCGCATCAGGAACATATTGATAATCGCCTTCAATTACACCAATATTAATCTCTCTGTTTGTTTTTGAAGGAAAAACGATATAGTCTCCGATCTGTACTTCATGAGTAAAACGGTACAGCATCCCGGCGCTGTTTGCGACGGCCCCTTTTTTACTGGCAGGATATGTATTTATATATGATTCCTTGAAAGCCTCTCGTGAATCGCCAATCAAAGATAAGTCGCCCATCTGCTTCCACCCAATTGCAATCACACCATGTTGAAGAAAAAGCGAATCATCCTGTGTGTGTATTCCCCATACTCTTTTTTCGTCCATTACTCCCACTCTTTCTGCCATTTCATGCCGCGACATTTACGCTGTTGTGAAGAACATTGACAATCGTCAGTACCGTTGTTATGTTCTCGCCGAACAACGTCGAGATGTCATAGTTATCAACAAACGGCGACTTTTCAATCAAATCCTCGCGACGGATATCTCCGTTTGCTCTGACATAGTTAATAATTGCTTTGACAAACTCCTGTTGCTGAGCATTTAGCGCGTTGCCATTCAGAAAGTCACCGAACTTTTCGTTGATCGCGTCCTGGCTGAGCCCTATTAAACTGCGCACAAACACGGCCAAATTGTCTATATTGGTTGACTTTTCGTAGTCCTCTTTTGTTCCAAGTTCGTCCCACAGGATGTGTTCAAGCTCTTTGAGATCGAATGCATTAATCTGTTCCATACGTTGAATCTTTCGCAGAACGGGGCTGTCGGAATGTGCCGCAAGGTAGTCAAGCACCTTTTCTCGATATGTCCTTATATCAAAACCACTGCCATCATCTTGATAACCACTGGATTCGGTTTCATCCTGAATATCCACATCAATCGGAACTTTCTTTTCGCCTTCAAGATATTTCATGAGGTCACGAACTTCTTCGCGGATAACCTCCATTCGTTCGACAGAGGGAGAGGACCAGAATTGATCGCTAATCAAAGCCTTGAGCTGTTCTGATTTCTCAAAAATCTGCGGCACTGAAGCTTTAGTCAACAGGTATTGTGCGACCTCACGAATAACCTTGACATCTCGGTTCGCTTTTGCCACATTCCCTTGCAAAAGCACAGACAATTCAATATCAAGCATTCGGATATCAAAAGCAATGACAAGGTCTTTGTCTTTGATTCCACTATCGAGAAGCGGAACGAGGTGCAATTTCATCTCTCTTACCATGACAGGCGAGAGACAAGTCCATACATCAAAATCACAGTATTTGTCAACCCATTCCATCGCCGCTCGAACTTGCAAGCGAGCGCTGTTCTTCATATTGCAGATTTCGGAATGCAGGGCTTCTTTGAGTTTTTGATAATAACTTCTCCCGAACTCCGTACTCTGATATTCGATCCTTTGAAGTTCATATAGAATATCAAGTCTGATCTCAAAGAATCTTTGGGAAAGCGAAAGTGCTGACGAACCATCGGTTCCGTCCGGATTCTGATCAAAGTATTCAAAATTCCCACAATAGTCGAAAATAATAAAGTGAGTTTTATCTTTGCCTTTACCGAACAGATCAGGACACAAGCGTGTACCGCGACCGATCATCTGAACGAATTTGATCTTGGATTTTACCGGCTTGAAAAAGACAAGATTGACGACTGCCGGCACATCAATGCCGGTATCCAACATATCAACCGAAACGGCAACTCTGAATTCCTCGTCTTCCTCAAACTTGGTAATCAGGTCATCTGCATACTTGACATAGTTATCTACCAACTGACAGTAGTTTGCCGGATAGTTCGGGTACATCTCATGGAAACATTCCACGATCATTTCTGCATGATGATGATTGTAGGCGAAAACGATTGTTTTGCCGATCATCTCGCCTCCGTTTGTCTTGATACCGTTAGTCATGAATTCTTCGATAATTCGCTTGCAGGTATCTTTGTTATAAATGATTTTGAAAAAACTTTTCTCGGAGATCGTAAAATCCGGTGTCGGCGGTTCCTCAATCAGATATTGGTCAACTTTTAGCTTGTCCTCATCGCTTAACTGATTGTATTTTGCTCCGCGTGAAAGGATTTTCGTGGTCCTGTTGAACGATTTGTAATTCACGAGATAGTGATCCTTGACCGCTTCTTCAAGTGAATAGTCAAAGTTGGGCATTCCCGATTCGCAGCCAAAAACACGATAGGTATTGGCGTCCACCTCACTTTTCGGCGTGGCGGTCAATCCAACAAGCAGGCTGTCAAAATACGAGAAAATTGAACCGTATTTATTGAAAATCGAGCGGTGCGCCTCGTCGATAATGATTAAGTCAAATCTTCCCGATGTAAATCTCTTATCCTCTGCATCTATGTAATTGATCATGGTCTGATAGGTACAGAACATTAATCGCGCATTGTAGTCCTTCTCGTCACTGCCGGAAAGCTCGCAAATGCTCATATTGGGAAGCAGTTTGTTGAAATTCACCTTTGCCTGATGAACAAGCGAGGTTCTGTCTGCAAGGAACAGGACATTTTTTACCCAGTTGTTGCGGGTAAGTACATCCACCAATGCAATGGAAACACGGGTCTTGCCTGTGCCTGTAGCCATAACAAGCAGACCGCGACGGTGCTTTTGATTGAACCACTCGCAAAGATTCATGATTGCCATGCTTTGATACGGACGGCCGGCAATTCTCGGAGCAACTTTCGTGTCAGTGATGTCGCTTCGGTTCCTTCTCTGCAGCATGAGCTCCAATTCATCAATCGTATGGAATGCCATAACCGTTCTGTCAGGATACAAACCGTCAATGATTTTTGTCGTGTAGCCGTTCGTGTAATACAGTATAGGCTTATATCCGTAAACCGCTTTCATGCAATCGCCGTAAAGATCCACCTGATGGCGTCCTTTTTCAGGGGATACACTTGTCTTTTTGGCTTCAACTATGGCAAGTGGTTTGCCGTCTCTGCCATAGAGGACATAGTCGCAGAATCCGATCCCCTGACTATTGGGCATACCGTTGACTTTGATTTCAACGCCGGCTTTTCCAGCAACACAGACATTTTCGGTTTCAAGTACATCCCATCCGGCTTCGCGCAGATAGAGATCAATATACAACTTACGGGTTGTTGCCTCGCTCATATAAGGCGGTTTTTGATAGTCGGCGCGAGTACCACTTTTTTGCGCTTCAAACCAACCGATCAAATACAGCAGATTGCTTTGCGCCAGCTTGTCCTCTGCCTTTTTTATCTTTTGATTATGTTCCGCATTGATGCCAAGGATGCGGATATAGTGCAGGGAATTGAGGAGGTCACTATCGCCAATAAAGGCGGACACTGTTTCGCTGTCGATCAATTCTAAAAGAGAGGCAGTCTCCGGCTTTTTCACCTTACTTTGCTCAAAGATATAGTTAATCGCCGACGACAAAACAGCACGGTACGCTTTGGCTCTATCCTGCGGCGTATCGAGTTCGGTAGCTTTTTGTGCTTCCTTTCGGATGTTATCTAATTCTGTCATGTGAAACCTCCTTGGCGATGGCTTTTTTAATGAGTTTTAGTACATGGATTGACTCGACAAACTTTGATTTGTCGATTTGTTGGACGAATATTTCAAATTCATTTTGTAG
>CAVIBA010000023.1:0-19316 GCA_963640785.1 Bulleidia sp. | reverse complement strand
GGCATATGCAATACGCCTCACCCCCACCCTCTTTTCAACATTAATTCACAAAACCTTCATCCAACCCCCACCCCTCACCACAATTTTGTAAGAAAGAACATTTATAATATACACTGAGAAAGTCCAAAGCAGGCACGAAAGGAAAAACAACGATGATAAAAATCGACCATCTTGTTAAAAACTACGGCACAAACTGCGCGGTTGACGACGTCAGCTTCGAGATCGCACAGGGCGAGATAGTCGGGTTTCTTGGGCCGAACGGCGCGGGAAAATCAACGACTATGAACATGATAACAGGTTACCTGTCCTCGAGCTCGGGCAGCATAACCATCGACAGCGTCGACGTACTCGAAAACCCGCTTGCCGCCAAGAAAATGGTCGGCTACCTGCCCGAACAGCCGCCGCTCTACCTCGATATGACGGTCGCTGAGTACCTTAACTTCGCCTATGAGCTCAAGGGCTGCACGTTTAACCGCGAAAAGCACCTCAAGGAAATATGCGATATAGTCAAAATCTCCGACGTCTATAAGCGCGTCATACGCAACCTCTCCAAGGGCTACCGGCAGAGAGTCGGTATCGCGCAGGCGCTGGTCGGCAACCCCGAGATAATCATTTTCGACGAGCCGACCGTCGGCCTCGACCCCAAGCAGATCATCGAAATACGTAACCTTATCCGTACCCTCGGGCGCGACCACACCGTCATTCTCTCAACCCATATCCTCCAGGAGGTTCAGGCCTGCTGCGACAGAATTCTCATTATTAATAAAGGCCGCATCGTCGCCGATGAGGAAACCGAGAATATCTCCCGCGCCGTCGAGAATAACCGCCGCTTCAACGTCAAAATCGTCGGCCCGCAGCGCGAGGTGCTCGCTATGCTCAAGGCCAAGCCCGGTATCGTCTACGCCGAGGCGCTGCCTAACCGCGACGGCGAGGCCTACGTCTATATGATAGAGAGCGAGGTCGGCGTCGATATACGCAAGAGCCTGTTCTACACGCTCGCCGAGAAAAACTGGCCGCTCGTCGGCCTCGAAGCGCTCGGTATGAGCCTTGAGGACATATTTATCACCATCGTCGACAAGTCCAATGAGATAAAAACCCGCCGCGAGGTGCGCGCCCGCAAGGTCAGCGGCAGCGCAAACGCCCTCGAGCGCAACGTCGCTCAGGACATCATCGATAAGACCGCTCAACAGAAGACCTCCGAGTTTTCAAAGAAGGATTGAGGAGGAAAGGATTTCAAATGCTTGCGATTTTCAAAAAGGAACTGCGCTCCTACTTTATAAGCGCCATAGGCTATGTCTACACCGCGATTTTCCTCGCGCTGTCGGCACTGCTCTGCTGCTATACCACGCTTCAGTCCAATACCTACAGCACCACGAATTACTTCAATATGATGATATTCGTGCTGGCGATTCTTCTGCCGCTGCTGACCATGCGCCTTTTCGCCGAGGAGCGTAAAATGCGCACCGAGCAGCTGCTGCTCACCGCCCCCGTGTCGCTGACCGGCATGGTGCTCGGCAAGTATCTTGCCGCCTTCACGCTCTTCCTCGGAACAGTGCTCTTCTCCTGCATCAACTTTTTCCCGCTTTATGAGATAGGCCGCAGCGAAATGAACTCGGCCTACAACCTCGATCAGATCAACGACGTCAAGACCTACCTCTCCAAGGTGCCCCACATCGGACCCGTCTCGGGACAGATCGTCGGCAGCATTATAGGCGTCATACTTATCGGCGCGGCGTTCATCGCCATCGGCGTCTTTATCTCGGCGCTGACCGAAAATCAGCTGTCCGCCGCCGTCATCACTATCGCAGTGGTGCTCTCGACCATCGCGCTCGGCCTGCTCGTCCAGATCACCGACGCGGACGGTCAGTACATCATTTCAAGCTACGGACTTCGCTATGTTCTGGGCTGGTTCTCGGTGCTCAGCCGCTTTTCGGCCTTTGGTTACGGATATTTTGATTACGCGGCGCTGATCTACTACATCTCGATCACCGGAGTGTTCCTTTTCCTCACGGTGCGCGTGTACGACAGCCGTCGTTGGGCCTGATTGGAGGTAGCACACATGAAATCAAGCTTTACCCACAGCCGTAAGTTCAGATACGGCTCTGTGTCCGTCGTCATGACCGCGCTCATCGTCGCGGTGGTCATTATGATAAACGCCGGTATCTCGGCGCTCTCGAACAAGTACGGCTGGTACACGGATATGACCAAAAAGAATCTCTACACCCTCACCGAGGCCGCCGAAACGCTGCTGCGCACCAACATCGAGCAGACCATCGCCGACCGCAAGGCGTCAAATGAGGCGCTGCCCGCGACAAACTACGCCGTCGCCGCCTCCAACCTCGAGCGCATGAAGCAAAGCGTCTCGCTCGCCGAGACAAACATCGAGCGCGCCGAGAAGAACGTCGCCATCGCCGAGCGCAACAGCGTGCTCTACGCCAAAAGCGTCTCGCTCGCCGAGGATAACCTCGAGATAGCGCAGAACAACGCAAAGCTGGCGCGCGAGGTGTATGAATACGTCCTCGAGAAGGAGGGCGAGGGCGCGAATAACACCAAAACCGCCGCCGCCACGCTCGAGACGGCCGAGAAAAACGTCCTCGTCGCCGAGGCGAACGTCGAGGCCGCGGCCAGGAACCGCCTCTCCGCAGGCGACCCCACCCCGCTCGAGCCGCTGACCCAGCTCACCATGCTCGCCGCCTATAAATATTACGGCGCGTTCGAGTCCTATATAAACAACGACGACCCCACCATCGCCGCCCTCAACCTCGAGACCGCCAAAGAAAACAAGGCGACCGCCGAGGCCAACCGCGCGACGGCTGAGGCCAACCTCTCCACCGCCGCCGCCAACCGCGACGCCGGCGTCACCCCCGGAGATAACGGATACAAAGCGCCTGCCGACTACGCCGAATACAAGGAGTTCGCCGCCTTCGCGACCTACTCCCGCCTAGGCTCCGCCGAAACTCCCCGCTCCTTTGAGTCCTATCTCGAGGGTGAGCGCGACGGCGAACGGCTCGGCGACGTCAAGGTCAACATCATTTTCTGCGACGAGCGCGACGCGCTCGAGGAAAACTCCGCTCAGCGCTACGTGCTCGAGACGGCGGAGGACATCGCCCGTGCCTTCCCCGACGTCGTGACGGTCAAGTTCGTCAACATCTGGACCAATCCCGGCGCCGTCCAGAAGTACAAGGGCACCGCGCTGACCTCCATCTACTCCACCAACGTCATCGTTGAGAGCGGAACCGAGTACCGCGTCTACTCGCTCAACTCCTTCTTCGTCTTCAACGACTCTGACAGCACCGAGCCCTGGTCATACAACGGCGAAAAGAAGTTCGCCTCGGGCATACTCGCCGTCATCAAGGCCGAGTCGCCCATCGCCTGCATTACCATCAACCACGGCGAGTCGTTCTCGGACTATGAGCTGTTCTACCTGCTTCAGGACGCAGGCTACATCGTCCAGATGATAAACCTCGCGACCGACGAAATACCCGAGGACTGCCGCCTGATGGTCGTCTGCAACCCCACCTCCGACTTCCTCGTCAAGGACAACATCTCCGACGTCTCGGAGATCGCCAAGCTCAACAGCTGGCTCGACGAGTTCAATTCCCTGCTCGTCTTTATGTCTCCCGACTCGCCGGTGCTCCCGAACTTTGAGGAGTACCTCGAGGAGTGGGGCATCAAGTACGACCGCTACACCGATGAGGCGGGCAACGTCTTCCCCTACATGATCAAGGACACCGCCCACTCGCTCACCGCCGACGGCATGACCGTCGTCGCCGAGTACACGACCGAGGGACTTGGCTCCTCGCTGCACAAGGAAATGCGCAACGTCTCCGTCCCCGCAAAGGTGATTTTCAAGAACGCAATGTCCATTTCCTACTCGGACAGCTATAAAACCGTCGATTACGTCGATGAGGACGACCCCGACCTCACCTACCGCTACGGAACCTACTACTCAAACGGCGTCACCCGCAGCATTTATGACGTGTTCACCACCGCCTCGAGCGCCGTTGCCGAGGCAAACGGCGAGCAGGTCGCCGCGGCAAGCACGCTCAATCCCTTCAAGCTCATGACCATCACCCGCGAGACGCAGATGGTCTCCAACTCTGACGCCGACTATTCCTACGTCATCGCCTGCGGCTCGACTGACTTCGTCAGCGCCGACATGCTGCAATCCATCGTCTACGGCAACTCCGACCTGCTCGTCTCGTCGCTGCGCGTCGTCGGACGTGAGACGATTGTGGTCGACATCGCGCACAAGCCCTTCGACAAAACCGAGATCGAAAGCCTGACGACCGCGCAGGCTAATCAGTATACCATCATCCTGACCGTGGTTCCCGCGGCAGTGGTGGTCGTGCTCGGCGTGTTTGTCGTCGTGAGACGTAAATACGCCTGATTCTGAAAGGAAATACGCATGAGTGAATTTGTAACGGTAATTTTCGACGCGAACGGCGGCGGTATAACCGTTTCGAGCAAGCGCGTGACGCGCGGGGAGCCCTATGGCGAGCTCCCCCCGCCCGCGCGGTTCGGCTACGAGTTTGACGGCTGGTTCACCGCCGAGGAGGGCGGCGAGCCCGTCACGCCCGAGACCGTCGTCACCGCCGAGCAGAGCCACGCGCTCTACGCCCACTGGACAAAAAACGTCCAGTCGGACGAAAAGCTCAAGGCTTACCGCAAAAAGAAGGCGTCGCTGAAGCGCCAGAAGGTGGTCATTGTCATCGCCGCGGTGCTGGTGGTCGCCGCCATAATCGGACTCTGCGGCGTCGCCTATGTGATCAACCGCACCAACCTCGAGGACGTCGACGGCACAATATATAAGATAATCAAGACTAACGGCACATATATATTGTGCGACTCCGATGAGCGCGAGCTCGAGATGACAGAGGACGGCAAGTACTATGTCACCGCCGCAGGCTCGCAGATAAAGCTCGACACCTCCACCGGCTCGGCCTCCATCTACGCCTACGTCGACACCGTCGGCCGCGAGGTGGTGGGCAACATCGTCACCTCGCGCATACTCGCCTTCCCGCAGGTCGAGAAGAAGAACATGTCGCGCGTCGAGGTGCACAACGAGTACGGAACCTACGCCTTCATAGGCACACACAAAAACGGCAAAAACGAGTACTACATCGAGGGTCACAAGTCGACAAGCTACGACGAGGAGCAGCTGGCGCAGCTGGTCGTCTCCTGCGGCTACGTGCTGGCCATGTCCAAGATTGAGCAGCCCATCGCCGACGAGAACGGCGAGTACTCCATGTACGGCCTCGTCTCCGAGACGCGCACCGACGCCGCGGGCAATGAGTACACCTACACGCCCGCATGGTACGAGATTACGGACGTTGACGGCGTGAGCTACAAGGTCATCGTCGGCGACGCTATCGTCTCGGGCGCGGGCTACTACGTCCAGTACCTCAACCCCGATTACCCCGATACTCCCTTCATCTATATCGTAAACTCCGACATCCAGAAGACGGTGTTAAGCCCCGTCGAGGCCATGGTCACGCCCATGGTGGTCTACCCCATGACCATCTCGACCTACTTCAACGTCGAGGACTTTTCGTTTGTCCGCGCGGACAGCGAGGAGGTCATCAGCTTCACCTACGTTCCGCTTGAGGAGCGCCAGGGCACCATGAACTCGTCCAGCCCCTACGTCTTCAACACCAAGGGCATGGAGACCTTCCGCGCCCACTCGACCAATGTCGATACCTGCCTTCAGAGCTTTTACAACATGAGCTTTGTCGGTGTCACGAAGCTGGCTCCCGAGGACGAGCAGCTGATCGAGTACGGCGTCGCCGACCCGGCGTATATGATTTACTACAAGTTCCTCACAAAGGACGACGACGGCAAGACGGTCAAGATTGACAACTACCTCTTTGTCAGCCGTCTGACCGGGAGCGGCACCTATTACGTCTACTCGACCATGTTCGACATGATAGTCGAGGTCGAGCGGCGCTACCTGCCCTTCCTCGATTACGGCCTGATGGACTGGATCGACGCCTCGCCCTATTCCTTCAACCTCGGCTGCACCGAGACCATCAGTCTGCGCCGCGGCGACGAGGAGCGCGAGTTTGTGCTTGACAACTCCGACTCGGTGCAGTACGAGTACCGTTCCATTTCGTCCGCAAGCTACTCCTCGACGGGCTATTACGGCGACGTCAGCGAGTACAGACTGGTCAGGGTGGACGGCAAGTACGCCGTTGTCGACAAGGACGGCAACACGCCGACCGTGTTCGCCTCGGGCATGAGCTATCTCATCAAGGTACGCGAGAAGACGGACAGCAAGGGCAACAAGTCGACCGTCAACGACCTGTATCTAATCAAGGACCGTTCTGCCTTCACCGTCGACATGGCGGGCGGCAAGACGGGCACCGGCACGCTTTACGTGACGCAGTACGACAAGAGCATAGACAGCGTTCTGTACATCTTTGTCGACGAAGCGAGCGGCGCGTGGGGCAGAGTGATACGCACCATCGGCTCCTCTGACGTCCGCGTGACGGGCAAGGCCAACGGCAGCGTGACGGGCGCGGTCAACACGACCTACTTCCGCCACTTCTTCCAGACGATACTCTACGCGAGCATCGAGGGCGAGTCGGCGCTCACTGCCGAGGAGCAGGTAGCCTTCAAGGCCAAGGCCGACAACGAGGCCGAGCTTGTTCTGACCATCGAGACGGAGGGCGGCACATTTGAGTTCCGGTTCTTCCGTTACAGCGAGCGCAAGAGCTTCTTCACCGTCAACGGAGAGGGCAATTACTACATGGTGTCCGACCGCGTGGAGAAGATCTGGAACGACGCCCTGCGTGTTCTCGCCGGTGAGGATGTTTCGGCGACCAGCAAGAACTGACGTGGGTTGCGCTATTGCATATGCGTGTATGCGGTTAAATTGAATTTTAAGTTTGCGGTTTCCGCCGGGACGCTCGGCGGGAACCGTTTTTTTTATAAAAAGTTCTTTGGCTTTGGCAAGCTCTCGCCGGAACGTCTGCGGGGCGTGATTTAACTGTACTTTTCTGCCGCGAGCAGAAAAGTACACTTCTCCACCGTCGGTGGCCTCCACGGCGGCAAGCCGCCAAGGCCAAAGAACATTTCTTGATAAAAAAGCAGCCCCCGCCGGGCACCCCGGCGAGAACCGCAAAATCAATTAAATCAACTTAACCGCGCACGGGCAACATCAACGAAGTGCTGCCGCACTTTATTGATAGCAATAGCCTCACAACCCACGGAGTGTCGTCAGATTCTCCGCCGCGCCGCCGAGGATGTAGCCGAAATCGGCGCCCGAGGCGATCAGGGTCGCGCCAAGGTCAAGCCAGAAACGCAGCACGTCGCCACCTTCGCGCAGGATCGACACCCCAAACGGCAGTCCGGCGTCCGCAATGACGCCCGACGCCTGTCGGAGCAGCTCCTCAGTGTCGGCGCCGTACACCCCGTCAGGTGTACCGTCCGTGCGGCAAAGCTCGCCGGGCGCGAAGAAAAATCCATCAATCAGCGGGTTTTCGACCATTTCCGGCAGGTTGCGTAGCGCCTCGGCGCTGTCCAGCTGGACAAAACGGCACATCTGCGCGCTGTCGCGCCGGAAATCCGTCATGGCGTCGCCGAGTCCGTAGCCGACCGCGCGCAGCGGACTGTACCTCCGCCGCCCCTCTGGCGGGTAAACGCACAGCTGAATTGCCTCTTCGACGTCCCGCGCGGTGACAAGCCCCGGGAAAATTACGCCGTCCGGGCCGAGCTCCAGCACGCGCCCGACGTGCGCCGTCATGCTCCCCGCCACGCGCACGACCGTCGGCGTTCCCTCGGAGTTCAGGACACTCATGTGGTTGCGAAGCGCGGTGTAGCTCGCCTCGCTGTCGACGGCGTCGACGAGCACAAAATCGTACCCCACCCGGCCGATGACCTCGGAACAGAGCGAGTCCGTCATCTCAATGTGCGTCCCGACGACGCGCCTGTGACTCAATTTTTCGCGCAAATACGGTTTTA
The DNA here is from genome assembly GCA_963640785.1 of Bulleidia sp. GTDB lineage: Bacteria > Bacillota > Clostridia > Oscillospirales > CAG-272 > UMGS1002. The sequence goes on along the minus strand of CAVIBA010000023.1, from coordinate 11,354 downwards.
TCACGGCCTCACGCCCCCTTCCTTCGTCATTCGCCCCCCATTATAACACATTTTCAACACTTTTTCAATGCTTTTTTGCTCGGGGTGAATGTTTCATATGAAACATGAGGCGTATTGGCATATGCCTGTATGCTGAATAAGTTCTTTAGCCTTGGCAAGGCGGCTCGCCATAACGTCCCGCCGACGTTCGGCGAGTACACTTCTCCACTGTCGGTGTCCTCCACGGCGGCAGCCTGCCAAGAGCAAAGAACTCTTTTTGCAAAACCCGCTTTCCACCGCCCGCAGACGGCGGCCTCTCCGCGTCAAAAACCCCCACCTTGCGGCGGGGGTTTTGGTTATTGTTTGCGCTTGTCGGCGGCGCGTTGGATGGCTTTGACAATTTCGACGATGGGGATGACGAGCAGCGCGAGTCCCATTGCGACGGCGTACTCGGTGAGACTGATGCTGGTGAAGTGGAACAGCTCCTTGAGGAAGGGCACGTAGATGACGGCGGTCGTCAGCACGAGCGCGACACCCATCGAGCCGATCAGCCACCAGTTGATGTTTCGCAGCTTGAAAATCGAACCCTTCTGCGAGTGCATGTTGAGCGAGTGGAATATCTCGCACATCGACATGGTCAGGAACGCCATGGTCATGCCGTCGTAGGCGTCCGCGATGTTGAAGAAGCTAAAGGCCGACTTGTCGGCAAGCTCCATCCACTCGCCAACGTAGAAGGCTATGAGCGTCAGTATCGATACGGCAACTCCCTGGTAGAACACGCTTACGCCAACGCCGTTCGAGAAAATTCCCGACTTGGAGTCGCGCGGCTTGCGCTTCATAATGTCCGGCTCGCCCTTCTCCATGCCAAGCGCCAACGCCGGCAGAGAGTCGGTGATGAGGTTGATGAACAGCAGGTGCGGCGCTTCGAGTACAACACAGCCAAACAGCGTCGCGATGAATATGCTTATGACCTCGGACAGGTTGGACGACAGCAAAAACTGTATCGCCTTGCGGATGTTGTCGTAAATCCGACGACCCTCCTCGACAGCCGAGACTATGGTCGCAAAGTTGTCGTCCGCAAGTATCATGTCGGCGACGTTCTTGGTGACGTCCGTGCCCGTGATGCCCATGCCGATGCCGATGTCAGCGTTCTTGATGGACGGCGCGTCGTTGACGCCGTCGCCCGTCATGGCCGTGACCATGCCGCGCGCACGCCATGCGTTGACAATTCTCGTCTTGTGCTCGGGCTTGACGCGGGCGTAAACGCCGTAAAGCTCAACGTCGTGGGCGAAATCCTCGTCCGAAATCTCGTCAAGCATGGCTCCCGTGATGGCCTGCGACGGGTCGTTGATAATGCCCAGCTGCATCGCAATCGCAGCGGCAGTGTCGCGGTGGTCGCCAGTTATCATAATCGGTCGGATGCCCGCCTCGCGGCAGCGCTCGATGGCCGCCGGAACCTCGTCGCGCACAGGGTCAATCATACCGACAAGACCTATCATTATAAGTCCTTCCTCGGCTGCAGGCGTCAGCTCGGCAGGCTGCGCGTCGTAAACGCGGTAGGAAGCCGCCAGCACACGCAGCGCCTTGTCGGCCAGCTTTTTGTTCTCGGCGACGTAATACGCGCGGCGCTCGTCCGTCATGGGCAGAATCTTGCCGCCCTCGAGATAACGGTCGCACTTTGAGATGACAACGTCCGGCGCGCCCGTCGTGTGCTGAATGAATCCGCCCTCGGGACGGCTGTGCAGCGTCGTCATGAGCTTGCGCTCGGAGTCAAAGGGTATCTCGGCCACGCGCGGGTAGGCCGCGCTCAGCTCGTATTTCGGCAGCCCGACCGCCTTGGCGTAGTTGACGACGGCAGCCTGCGTCGGGTCGCCGTTCGCCATGCCGTTCTCGTCAAGCTCGGAGTCGGAGCACAGCGCGAGCGAGGTCGCAAGCAGCTTCTCGTCGTCGCCCGAATGCTCGACGACGGTCATTTTGTTCTGCGTCAGCGTGCCCGTCTTGTCGGAGCAGATGATCTGGGTACAGCCCAGCGTCTCAACCGCCGTCAGCTTGCGGATGATGGCGTTGCGCTTGGACATTTTGGTCACGCCGATGGAAAGCACGATGGTCACGACGGCGGCAAGTCCCTCGGGAATCGCTGCGACGGCAAGGCTGACCGCCAGCATGAAGGAGGAAAGTATGGTTTCGAACGCGAAGCCGTCCTTAATCAGGCTGACCACGAACATAACCACGCATATGCCGAGCACAAGCCAGGTCAGAATCTTGCTCAGCTGCGACAGCTTCTGCTGAAGCGGCGTCTCGCCCTCCTCGGCGGAGGCGATTGCGGAGGCGATTTTGCCCATCTCGGTGTCCATACCGGTGGAGCAGACCACCATTTTGCCGCGCCCGTAAACGGCGCAGCTGCCCATGTATACCATGTTGACGCGGTCGCCGAGCGTGATGTCGCCCTTGCTGTCGTCAAGCACGTCGGCAGTCTTCTCGACGGGAACCGACTCGCCCGTCAGCGCGGCCTCCTCAACCTTGAGCGAGACGCACTCGATGAGGCGTCCGTCGGCGGGGATGGCGTCGCCGGCCTCGAGCATGACAACGTCGCCCACGACCAGCTCCTCGCTCTTTATGTGAATCAGCTTGCCGTCGCGGATGACCTTTGAGGTCGCGGCGGACATTTCCTTGAGCGCGTCGATGGCCTTCTCGGCCTTGCTCTCCTGCACCACGCCGAGCACGGTGTTGAGCACGACGACAAACAGAATGATGAAAACGTCGGTAAACGACTCGCCCTGAAGCGCCGATGTAACACCCGAAATGGCGGCCGCCGCAATCAGAATCAGCACCATCGGGTCGGCAATCTGCGACAGAATCCGCTTGAGGATCGAGGTCTTTTTGCCCTCTTCAAGTCGGTTTTTTCCGTTTTTCTCAAGCCTTGACGCAGCCTCGGCCGAGCTTAGTCCGACATCGGTGGAGCCTGTTTGCTCCAGCACCTGCCGGACAGACTGAAAATAATGTTTCACAGTCTTTCTCCTTATAAAATTTTGCTGGGGGTAAAAAAATAACGGGACAAAATGCACGGAAAACCGCGCACAAGTCTCGTTCATAAGCCGCGGGGGCGGCGATCTCCGTGCCAGGCAGTGCTCAATTAAGGCGCCGCCATGATGTTGACCCGGAGCGCGTTTTCACGCGAACTACTCCCCTATGCGGATATGATTGTATCATATCCGCCCGGTTTTGTCAAGAATTTGATCCAAAAAATTTTTCGCGACGCGCACCATACGCACGAGCCGCGCAAAAGTTCCGAGGGAAAATCACCCTCGCGGCGCGTTTTGTGGCGATTCCGGAGTGTTTTTGTCATAAAAAGCGGCTGCACTGTCGCCGCGTGGCGGCGCAGGAAAACATTTTGACTTGTGGCGTCCGGGGGCATATGATACAATTTCTGCGTAAGGTTCGAGGCGTTACCGAACAGCTCCGACGAAGCAATTGCGCGGGGGCGTCTCAGATCAAAGGAGGACAGGAACATGAAAAACAAACTCGAAAAACGATGTAAGAGCATCGTCGTCTTGCTTATTGCCGCCGTGGTGATGACGGCAGGGCTGACGACAGCCGCGGCGGCGCGTGTGCCGAGCGACGGCGCGTGGGTGCACATCGAGGTGTCGGACACGACGGTCGCTGGGCTCTGGCGCGACGGCGAGCTTTACGTGCCGCTCTACGCAACCGCCGACGCCATCGGCGGCACGGTTTACGGCTGGAGCTTTTCCGGCGGCTGTGCCTACGTCGACGCCGACGGGCTGTATCTGACCGCCGTGCCGGGCAGTCTGTACATAACGGCGAACGAGCGCTGCTTCTTCGCCGGTGAGCCTATATTCGACCCGGACGGTGTGGTTTACGTACCGGTCGAGCCGGTGGCGCGCGCGTTCGGGCTTGAGGTTGTCTACGCGTCGTGGGGCGCCTGCCTTTACGGCACGGGACGCGACTACTGCGCGTGGGCATCCGAGGTCTACTACGGCGACGAGGTCTATTGGCTGTCGCGCATTATCAACGCCGAGTCGGGCGGCGAGCCTTTTCTCGGCAAGATAGCGGTCGGCAACGTGGTACTCAACCGCGTGGCGAGCCCGTCCTACCCCGACTGCATCTGGGGAGTGATATTCGACCACCGCTACGGCTGGCAGTTCACGCCCGCCGCGAACGGCACTGTCTACCGGACGCCGTCCGCCGAGAGCATTGCGGCGGCGAAGGTATGTCTCGAGGGCTACTCGCTCTCGGACGAGATACTCTACTTCCTCAACCCGCGCATCGCGACCAGCTTCTGGATTGTGCGCACCTGCGTGCCGGTGATGTCGATAGGGAATCATGATTTTTATAAATAAGTAAGGTGATTTGACAATGTCGGTTCTCGCAGGGGGTGCCCGGCGGGAGCCGATTTTTTATTGAGAAAAGTTCTTTGGCTTTGGCAGGCTCTCGCCGTGGAGAATTCCGACGTGAAGAAGTGTACTCGCCGTAACATCCCGCCGACGTTCCGGTGTGCGCCGTCAAAACCAAAGAACTTTCTAAAAAAGCATACGTGCAACATCAATGAAGCGCGGCAGCACTTCATTGATTGCAATAGCCCACAAAACTTCAAAAACCACTGGACTTTTCCCCAAAATGTGATACAATATATCCGTTAACCAATTTTCACGGAGAAGCTATGAAAAAACTGTTCTCACATCTCAAAAAGTACCGCCTTGAGGCGGTGCTCGGACCGGCGTTCAAGCTGCTTGAGGCCAGCTTCGAGCTGATGGTGCCGCTTATCGTCGCGGCTGTCATCGATACCGGTATCCCCGGCGGCGACCGGGGGTATATACTCCGCATGTGCGGCGTGCTCGCGCTGCTGGCGGCCGTCGGCCTCGCCTGCTCGCTGACTGCGCAGTATTTCGCCGCCCGCGCCGCAACAGGATTTGCGGCCTCCGTCCGACACCAGCTCATGGAGAAAATCGGACAGATGTCCTACGCCGAGCTCGACCGCGCAGGCGCGTCCACGCTCATCACACGCATGAGCGGCGACGTCGACCAGCTCCAGTCCGGCATGAACCTCGCGCTGCGCCTGCTGCTGCGCTCGCCCTTCGTCGTCTTCGGCGCTATGATTATGGCCTTTACCGTCGACGCGCCCTCCGCGGTCGTGTTCGCGGTGGTCATTCCCGCGCTGTGCGTCGTCGTTTTCGGTATTATGCTTATCACAATCCCGCTCTATCGCCGCGTTCAGCAGCTGCTTGACCGTGTCAGCGCCGGTGTGCGAGGCAACATCAACGGCACCCGCGTCGTCCGCGCGTTCGGCCGCGAGAGAGCCGAGACCGAGGAGTTCGATCGCCGCCTCGACGCCCTGACGGCCGTCCAGCGGCTCGCCGGAGCCGTCTCAGCGCTCATGAACCCCATCACGCTGGTCATGATTAACATCGCCGTCATCGTCCTTATCTGGACGGGTGCGCTGCGCGTTGAGGCCGGACTGCTCACCCAGGGCAGCCTCGTCGCGCTCTACAACTATATGACCCAGATCCTCACCGAGCTCATCAAAATGGCCGACCTCATCATCAACATCACCCGCGCCGTCGCCTGCGGCGGACGCATACAGTCCGCCATCGACTCGGTCGAGGGCATGCCCGTGCTGCCGTCCTCCGGGCTTGAGTCGGGCGACAAGGACTGCGCAGTTGAGTTCCGGCACGTCAGCTTCCGCTACGACTCGGCCGCGGGCGACGCGCTGCACGACGTGAGCTTCTCCGTCCGTCCCGGCGAGACGGTGGGCGTCATCGGCGGCACAGGCTCGGGCAAGTCGACGCTTGTCAATCTCATCCCCCGCTTCTACGACGCGACTGCGGGCGCTGTCCTCGTCGGCGGCGCCGACGTCCGCGGGCTTGACCCCGCCGGACTGCGCCGCGAAATGGGCGTCGTGCCTCAGCACGCGGCGCTGTTTTCGGGCACAATACGCGACAATCTGCTGTTCTCCGACCCCGACGCGACCGACGCCGCCATCAACGACGCGCTGCGCGCGTCGCAGGCCTACGACTTCGTCACCGCCAAGCCCGAGGGGCTTGACACCGTCCTCGGCGAGGGCGGCGCGGGACTGTCGGGCGGTCAGCGTCAGCGGCTGACCGTGGCGCGGGCGCTCGTCCGCCGCCCCGGCATTCTCATACTCGACGACAGCTCGTCCGCTCTCGACTACGCCACCGACGCCGCACTGCGGCGCTCGCTCCGCCGCCTCGATTTCGGACCGACCGTCTTTATCGTCTCGCAGCGCGTCTCCTCCGTCCGCGGAGCCGACCGCATCGTCGTGCTCGACGACGGCAGCGTCGCGGGCATCGGCACGCACGCGGAGCTGCTTGAGTCCTGCCCCGTCTACCGCGAGATATGCGAATCCCAGCACGCAACCGAGGAGGTGAAGAGCAATGGCTAAACTCAAAAAGGCCGACATGTCCCCGGCAGAGCGCCGCCGCATTCTCTCGCGTGCCATCCGCGCCGTCGGACGCCACACGCCCTGGCTCATTCTCTCGCTGATATTCGCGGCGGGCTCGGCGCTGTTCACGCTCTACATCCCCATCCTCGCCGGACGCGCCATAGACGCGGCTGTCGGCGCGGGTCAGGTTGACCTCGACGTCATCAAAACCAACCTCATCTCCATTCTCATCTGCGCCGCGGCTGCGGCGGTGCTGCACTGGCTGATGAGCATCATCAACAACCGCGTGGTCTATGCCGTGCTGCGCGACACGCGGTACAGCGCCTTCCGCAAGCTGACCTCGCTGCCGCTGCCCTACCTCGACACCCACCCGACAGGCGAGCTCATCAGCCGCATCATCACCGACTCGGACGGCTTCGCCGACGGTCTGCTGCTCGGGCTCTCCCAGCTGCTGACGGGCGTTGTGACCATCCTCGGAACCCTCGTCTTTATGCTGACGATAAACCCGCTCATCACGCTTGTCGTGGTGGTGCTGACGCCGCTTTCCCTGTTCGTCGCCAGGTTTATCGCGGGGCGGACGTACAAATATTTCCGCCGCCAATCCGAGCTGCGCGGCAAGCAGACGGCGCTGGTCAACGAGAGCATCAAAAACAGCCGTCTGACCGTCGCCTTCGGGCGCGAGGCGGCCATGCTCGGCAGGTTTGACGAGTCCAACACCCGCCTGCGCGGCGTCAGCCTCAAGGCCATCTTCTTCTCGTCGCTGACCAACCCGACCACGCGCTTTGTCAACAGCCTTGTTTACGCGGCGGTGGCGCTGTGCGGCGCTATGGTGGCGGTGGGCGACGTCACAATCGGCAGCCTCACCATTGGCAAAATTACGGTCGGCGCGCTGGCGTCCTTCTTAGCCTACGCCAACCAGTACACCAAGCCGTTCAACGAAATTTCGGGCGTTGTGGCCGAGCTTCAGGGCGCGCTGGCCTGCGCGGGACGTGTATTCGACCTGCTCGACCAGCCCGAGGAGCCGTCCGACGCCGACGCGGGCGTGCTCGACTACCCGACGCCCGGCGGCATACAGCTTGACGACGTCAGCTTCAGCTATCTGCCCGAGCGTCCTCTCATCGAGAATCTGACGCTGGACGTGCATCCGGGTCAGCGCATCGCGATTGTAGGCCCGACCGGCTGCGGCAAGACGACGCTTATCAACCTTCTCATGCGGTTTTACGACGTCAAGGGAGGCAGCGTCAACGTCGACGGGCACGACATACGCTCGCTGACGCGGCAGTCGCTGCGCCGCAACTACGGCATGGTGCTTCAGGAGACGTGGCTGGCGGAGGGGACCGTCCGCGACAACATCGCCATGGGCAAGCCGGACGCGACGGACGAGGAAATCGAGGCGGCCGCACGCGCGTCGCACGCGCACGGCTTCATCTCGCGTCTGCCGGACGGCTACAACACCCGCATAGGCGAGGACGGCGGATCGCTGTCCGAGGGACAGCGTCAGCTGCTGTGCATAGCGCGCGTCATGCTGCGCCAGCCGCCGGTGCTGATACTTGACGAGGCGACGTCCTCAATCGACACGCGCACCGAGCTCAAGGTGCAGGACGCCTTCAGCCGTCTGATGGCGGGTCGGACGAGCTTTATAGTTGCGCACCGTCTCTCGACCATCCGCGACGCGGACGTGATACTCGTCATGCGCGACGGCCACATCGTCGAGACAGGCAACCACGACACCCTCCTCACCGCCGACGGAGCGTATGCGAAGCTGTATCACAGTCAGTTTGAGGTAGAGGACTGAGGGAGAGAGGGCGTATTGCATATGCCTGTATGCGTTAATTGAATTTTAAGGTTGCGGTTCTCGCAGGGGCGACCTGCGGGAGCCGCAAAAAACATTTTAATTATAGCATAGGCGCATATGCAATAGCCGCACCTCACTCCACCGTCACTGACTTCGCCAAATTTCTCGGCTTATCAACGTCGTATCCCTTCAGCGCCGAGACGTGGTAGGCGAAAAGCTGGAACAGCGTCACTGTCGGGAAGGGCGTCAGCAACTCGTCGATCTCGGGGACAAGCAGCTGGTCGGCGTAGGGGATCTGGTAGCGCGCCGCTAAGTCCTCCGAGCAGAACGACAGCACCCGCGCGCCGCGCGAAATGACCTCGCGTATGCCCGACACCGTCTTCTCGCAGACGTGCGGCGCGGTCGTCAGTGCTATGACAGGCACGCCGTCCGTTATCAGCGAGATTGTGCCGTGCTTGAGCTCGCCAGCCGCGTACGCCTCACTGTGAATATACGAAATCTCCTTGAGCTTGAGCGACCCCTCAACGCACAGGTCGTAGTCAATATTCCGCCCGATGAAAAACAGGTGCTCCGCCGTCATATAGCTGCGCGCAATCTCGCGCACGCGGTCGCTCATGGCGATTGCGCGCTCGACAGCTGCCGGTACGTCGTGAAGCAGCCGCGCGCAGACCACGCGAACCTCGTCCTCGGTCATAGTGCCCTCGAGCAGCGCCAGCCGCAGCGCGAAAAGATACAGTATCGACAGCTGCACGCTGTACGCCTTGGTCGACGCGACCGCAATCTCGGGCCCCGCCCAGGTGTATATCACGCTGTCCGCCTCGCGCGCGACCGACGAGCCGATGACGTTGACAATCGCCAGCGTGTAGACGCCGTGCGCCTTGGCATGACGCAGCGCCGCCAGCGTGTCGGCCGTCTCGCCCGACTGCGAAATGAGTATCACAAGGTCGTCCGGGCGCAGAATCGGGTTGCGGTAGCGGAACTCGCTCGCAATCTCGACGTTGACAGGCACGCGCGCCAGCCGCTCGATGACGCTCTTGCCGACTATCCCCGCGTGCATGGCCGTGCCGCAGGCGACAATGTGTATGCCGCGGAAACGGGCGAAAAAGTCGCCGTCAAGCTGCCCGATGCCGAAATGCGGCAGGCCGTCGACAATGCGCGGCGCGATGGTTCCCCGCAGCGCCTCGGGCTCCTCGTGTATCTCCTTTATCATGAAGTGCGCGAAGCCGCCCTTCTGCGCCTGCTCGACGTCCCAGTCCACCTCCTCGGCGGGCTGGTCTGCCGAGTGCCCGTCTGCGTCGAAAAACCGCACGCACCCGCCGCTAAGCTCGGCCACAATGCCCTCCGCGAGGCGGTAATAACGCCGCGTGTGCCGCAGAATCGCCGGAATGTCCGACGCGATGAGCCCGCCGTCCGGAGCCTGCGCCACGATGAGGGGACTGTCCTTGCGCATGGCGTAAATGCGCCCCGGCCGGTCGGCGAATATGACGCCGAAGGCGTACGACCCGCGCAGCAGTGACGCCGCGCGGAAAAGCGCCCGCACCGGATCGCCGGTCTCGCGGTAGTAGAGGTCGACCAGCTTCGCGGCGCGCTCGGTGTCGGTCTCGGACTCGAAGGTGTAGCCCTGAATGCGCAGCATTTCCTCGATCTCGGCGTAGTTTTCTATGATGCCGTTGTGCACAAGCGCGAGACGCCCGGTGGCGTGTGGGTGCGAGTTGCGGTCGGACGGCTCGCCGTGCGTCGCCCAGCGCGTGTGGCCGATGCCGCAGTGCGAGTCGAGGTCGGTGCGGGAGTCGAGCAGCGCGGCGAGACTGTCAAGCCGCCCGCGCGCCTTGACGACGCGTATTCCGTCCGGCTGGCTGACGGCCACTCCGGCCGAGTCGTAGCCGCGGTATTCCAGCGTGCGAAGTCCCTCAACGAGTATCGGGACGGTCTGTTCAGTGCCTGTATATCCAATAATTCCACACATAGTAGCAAATAACCTTTCTGTATTCGATTTTCAACGATCGAAGTAGCATTTGACAGAGCCTTTGTTTTGCGGTCGCCCGCATATTTGTGCCCTGACTGCGGCAGTTTTGTCTGCCGACGGGACATCCGCCGAATTTTCGATAGGCTTCTCCGCGTAATTCCGAGGGACAATTGTTCCGCTCGGGAGTTGCGCGTTGCTGCCGAATCCCGCACCTCGTCAACAGCGGCGGGCTCCTTTCGGCCGCCTGCGCTGTCTGGCGCTTGACTAATACGTTTTTTCTGTGGTCTGCGGCGTGCGTCGCAGCATGTCGCTGTGTACCGCAGTGTGTCACTCCATGGGCACGACGCGGCCTGCGGACTTGAAAATGCAGCCTTCCGGCACGACGCCGCGCACGCTCGAGAGCGGGTAGACGCGACTGCCGCGGCCGATCACGGTTCCGGGGTTGAGCACGCTGTTGCAGCCGACCTCGACGCCGTCGCCGAGAATCGCGCCCATTTTGCGCAGGCCGGTCTCGATGACGCTGTCGCCGTTGCGAATGGTGACGTTCGTGCGGTCGCTTTTGATGTTGGACGTGACCGCGCCCGCGCCCATATGCGAGCGGAAGCCGAGCACCGAGTCGCCGACGTAATTGAAGTGCGGCACCTGGACGCTGTCGAAAATGACGGCGTTTTTGACCTCGCACGAGTTGCCGACGATCGCCCCCGCGCCGATGACGGCGTTGCCGCGGATGTAGGCGCACTGGCGTATTTCGGCGTTGTCGCAGATGATAGCGGGGCCGGTAATGGACGCTGACGGCGCGACGGATGCAGTTTTTGCGATCCAGACGTTCTCGGCGGGGTGGTCGTAGCGGGCGGGGTCAAGCGCGGGCCCCATGGCTTTGACAAAGTCGCCGATGCCCGCCAGCGCCTCCCAGGGGTAGGTACACGCCGTGAACAGCGGAGCTGCGATGGTATGCGAGAGGTCAAGCAGCCGTTCTGTGGTTAAATTTTGCATTGGGTTACTCCTTTCTTTGAGATGTTTATATAATCATTGGAAGTCTGAAGGCAGAGATCCACTGATAACGTGGTTGGGGCGGGGGTGGGAGTGAGGCGTATTGCATATGCCTGTATGCTGAAAAGAGTTCTAAACCCTTGGAAAGGCTCGCCGGAACGTCGGCGGGACGTGTTCGAAGTGTACTTTTCTGTTATGCAACAGAA
>CAVIBA010000022.1:18215-19377 GCA_963640785.1 Bulleidia sp. | reverse complement strand
TAACTTAACAATTATTTTTTTAACTTTTTGGTCTCACATCATTGACAAATGTACATTTTTGTAGAGGCGGATAATTTGAGGGCGGATCAGAAGCAATTGTTGGATATATTTTTGCTTCGTTACTCCTAAAAATCCAAATATCTATTGCAAATTAAAAATTCAGTGTTGTAATGTATAAAAATAGCGGTTTTTGTCGTGTAATAATTCATAGATCTATTAATGTAATGATGTGATGCAGAGGGAGATTATGTTGTACCAATATGACTGATACAATAACTATTGAAAATAAAGCAGATAACGAGATTATCGTGTCGCCTCTGCGAATTGATGATGACTATGAGGCAGTGGCACGGTTGATATATGGCACTGACGCTTATATTTATCCGTATCTTTTTGGTGAGTGCGGAGAGATGGGGCGGCGCGTTATAACCTCGATGATTGAGCTTGAGACGATTTATAACGTAAAAAATATAACGGTGGCAAAGCTCAACGGAACGATTGTCGGCATGATAGTTTCAAAGGCGCACCCGGTTGTTATTGACAGGTCTCAGATGGAGCTTGCATATACCGCAAACGGTTATAAGCATGACAAGAAGTTTGATAAAGTGTACAACAACTACTTCCGGTTGCTTGAGAACGAGCCCGAAGGAACGTGTATAGCCAATGTTTGCGTCGATCCGAATATGCGCGGTAAGAGGATTGGTCGGACAGTAGTGAATTAAACAAAAAGGAAGCACCAGAGAGCCGTCTGTGATAATGTGCCAATCCTCTTAACGTTAATTCTGTGTGGAAGCTCGTTATAGATTTCTCCTTTGGCTCTACTGCGCTTCTTAAATTCTCTATGACCATTATACCACTTTACTCCCGTTGACTGCCGTTCCCGGATAGATATTCTTCCACCGCTTGGATTTTCAACTCCACGCTGTATTTCTTATTCTTCCGCGCTATTCTTGGCATAATAATACCCCCCTTAAAGTAGTCTTGAAAACTTTTTGTTTTTTCAAGTGTCTACTCTAAGGGGATTATATCGTATCATCATCAGGTCGGCTGTTTATCAATATAATTTTCTGCATACCAAACTACGACCAATCGCCCCCCAAGAGCTCGGCGGCGTTGCGCCAGAGGATGCGCTCGCGCAGGTTGTCAGGGATCGGGGCGGTTT
>CAVIBA010000022.1:7420-18205 GCA_963640785.1 Bulleidia sp. | reverse complement strand
GCTCGTCGGTAGCACAGGACCACGGCGTGTCGGTGCCGAAAAGGAGGCGGTCTGGGCGGTGGTTTTGCAGGATTTTTATCAGTGTGTCTTGCTCGTCCGGACGCATGGAGGAGAGCGAGGTGTCGAAATAAACGTCAAGCCCGACAAGTGTTTCTAGAACCTCCGCGGCACACCGCAGGCTACCCATGTGTGCCGCGACGAGGCGCAGGCCGGGGCAGCGTCCGAGCACGTTTGCAATTGCGCGCGGCGAGGCGTGCATGTGCTCGGGGGAGACGGGGTCAAGGCCGGCGTGCGTCACTACGAAAAAACCTTCCTCGGCGCACAGCGTGAATATTTCGTCAAATTGGGGGTCGTCAATGTCAAACCTGACGTAATCGGGGTGTATTTTTATGCCGCTTATGCCGGCCGCACGCAGACGCGCGAGCTCGCCGCGTTTGTCCTCGCCTTCGGGGTGCAGGGAACCGAGCGGTATCAGCATTCCGTCGCGCTCGGTGAGCGAGATGGCGAAGCTGTTGACGTTGTGCTGCTGGCGCGCGTTTGTCGCGATATTGCAGACGACGGCGTGGTCGATACCCGCCGCACGGAGCCTCGCCTCTGCGTCGGACGCGGTGCCGTTCGTGTGTGGGGAAAAGTCTGTGTGCATGGCGTTGCAGCACAGCGTTTCAATTGCGCGCGGTGCGAGCGCGTCCGGGAAGCAATGTGAGTGAAAATCGATGACCATTATGCGTTCATTATGAAAAATACGGCGGTGTAGGCTATGCTGCCGATCATAAGCAGCGCGAGTATGGCGCAGATTATGCGTGTGACGAGCAGCTTTTTGGATGCTTTATTTGACATGGTGGAATCCTTTCGTCAGTTATCGGTGTCTATCTTCAGCTGTGTCGACGCTATGTCGGTGCCGGGGAGAAGCGTTCCGGACGACGGCAGTTTGAGTTTGCGGTACCCCTTGGTGTCTCCGAACTTTTCCTCAAAGTCCGTTATCGCGCGAGTGACGGTCTGCCCCTTTTTGAGCGTCATGACCGAGTTGCCACCGGAGGTGCGCGTCGACATGCGCACGATTTGTGACGATTTGACTATCAGCGCGCGATCCGCGTCCGATATTATCATAATCTCAAACGGCTTGCCCTTTGACTCATAGAACACGCCGACCACGGGGGAGGCGGTAGAGAAGGCTCCGGTCAGCTTACGACGGTTGCCCTTGGTCTCGTAATTTGCGACCGACACGCGCACCGCCTTGCCGTTCGCAAAGACGAACACCATGTTATCGTCCTCGGGGTAGGTGTTCTGCACGTGCATGAATATGGGACGCTCGCCCGAGTCCATGCCGAGCTTTGCCGGGATAAAGTCGCCCATGACGGAGGCCTTGACCTGGTCAAAGTCGGACACGCGTGCGCGGTAGACCTGCGCGCGGTCGGTGAAGAAGACGAGCTCGGCCGTGTTGTCCGTCTCCATGGTGCAAACAATCTCGTCGCCGTCCTTGAGTAGGTGGTTGTCGCTCAGACGCAGCGACTGCTGGGATATTTTCTTGAAATACCCCTCGCGCGTCAGCACTATGGTGCCGTTGAAGGCCTCGATGTGCTCCTCCTCACGGTACTCCTGAATCTCATCGGCTCCGATTATCTGTGAACGGCGCGGCTTGCCGTATTTCTTCTTGATTTCGAGCAACTGGCCTGCGATGTAGGCCTTTATCTTCAGCTCGTCACCGAGAAGCTCCTCAAGCTCGGCAATCTCCTTCTGGAGTCCCTCGATTTCGCTCACGCGGTTTAGAATGTACTCGCGGTTGAGGTGGCGCAGCTTGATTTCGGCGATGTAGTCGGCCTGAATCTCGTCAATCTCAAAGCCCTTCATGAGGTTGGGGACGACGTCGGTCTCCTTTTCAGTCTGACGGATAATGCGGATGGCCTTGTCGATGTCAAGCAGTATCTTGGCAAGACCCATCAGAAGGTGCAGCTTGTCCTTCTTTTTGTTGAGATCGTACGTCAGCTCACGCTTGACGCAGCCGATGCGGAATATAATCCACTCATTCAGTATATCGATAATCCCGAGCTGGCGCGGAACCGAGCCGATAAGCACGTTGAAGTTGCACTTGAAACTGTCCTCGAGTTTGGTCACCTTAAACAGCTTTGACATCAGCTTGTCCGGGTCGGTGCCGCGGCGCAGGTCGATGGTCAGTTTGAAGCCTGAGAGGTCGATTTCGTCGCGGAAGTCGGTGACTTCCTTGAGCTTGCCTTCCTTGATGAGGTCGGTGATGCCCTGCATTATCTGCTCGATGGTGGTGGAGTAGGGAATCTGTAAAATGTCGATGCAGTTGGCCTCCTTGTCGTAGTTGTAGCGCGAGCGTATGCGGACGGAGCCCTGGCCGGTCATGAAAATGTCTCGCAGTTTGTCGCGGTCGTATATGATGGCGCCGCCGCCCGGAAAGTCGGGAGCTTTGATGGTGTCCATCATTTTCTCGAGCGACGTTTTGGGGTTCTTGAGCAGCGCAATCGTGCCGTCGCATATCTCGGCAAGGTTGAAGGGGCATATGTTGGATGCCATTCCGACCGCGATGCCTGTGTTCGGCGTGACGAGAATGTTCGGGAATGTCGTCGGCAGCAGCGTAGGCTCCTGAAGAGAGCCGTCATAGTTGTCGACGAAGTCAACGGCGTCCTTGTCTATGCCGCGGAATATTTCGTTGCAGAAGGTGTCCAGCTTGCATTCGGTGTAACGCGACGCTGCGTATTTCATGTCCGACGAATACTGCTTGCCGAACGAGCCTTTGGAGTCAATGAAGGGGTGCAGCAGAGTTTCGTTTCCACGCGTCAGACGTACGAGAGTCTCGTATATCGACGCGTCGCCGTGCGGGTTGAGCTTCATTGTCTGGCCTACGACGTTGGCACTCTTGGTTTTGGAGCCGGTGAGCAGTCCCATTTTGTACATTGTGTAGAGCAGCTTGCGGTGCGAGGGCTTGAAGCCGTCAATCTCAGGGATGGCGCGTGAGACAATGACGCTCATGGCGTAGGGCATGAAGTTTTTTTCGATTGTGTCAGTTATCAGCTGAGGCTGGGCAGTGGCCGGGATCATCTCGGCCACGTCGTTAATGATTTTGCGTTTCTTTGCCATTCCTACCTCTCCATTTTGGGTTAGATTTTTATCACAGTGTGTGACGCCGCACGTATCATGCGGTTGTATAGCGCAAGCCCGAGGCCGTCTGTCGACGGCTTGCGGGCGTATATGACAGAGCATCCGAGCGCGTCGGCCTCGCGCAGGGCGGAGAACAGCCGGTGCGCCTGTTCGGTGAGGTCGTGCGGGTCGCCGTAGATTACGGTGTCGACGTTCCCAAGCTGCCGCGCCTCGTCCGTCGAGCATATGATCGCGCATCTCTCGCCAGCCGCGCGACGCGCGGCGACGTAGGGCAGAAACGCCGACTCCTCACCGTCAAGCAGTACGAAGGGGGAAGCGGGGGCGTAGTGCCTGTACATCATTCCGGGGGCGATGGGACGCTCGTTCTCGGCGGTCACGCCTGCGGCGGCGGCAGACAGCTCGACCGACTCGCAGACGCAGCACAGCGCGTCGTAGGTCACAGCACCCGGCCGCAGTAGCACGACGCCGTTACCTTTTATCATGACGATGGTGGATTCAAGCCCGATGTCGCATTCACCACCGTCTATTATCATGTCGACCTTGCCGTCAAGGTCGCTTATACAGTATTCGACCGACGTCGGAGACGGGCGTCCGGATATGTTGGCCGACGGTGCGGCAATGGGAAGCCCGAAACGGGCAATAAGCGCGTGCGCCACCGGATGCGACGGACAGCGCACCGCGACGGTGCCAAGCCCGCCCGTCACCTCGTGCGGGATGATGGGGCGTTTGGGCAGAATTACTGTCAGCGGTCCCGGCATGAAGGCGCGCGCGAGCTTGTAGTACAGCTCGTTGGTGACGGCATAGCGCTCGGCGTCCGCCGGCTCTGCGATATGTATTATCAGCGGATTGTTTGACGGACGCCCCTTGGCGGCGTAGATTTTCTGCGCGGCGCCGGGGGCGGTTGCGTCTCCGCCGAGACCGTAAACGGTCTCGGTCGGGAACACGACAAGTCCGCCTGCGCGCAGTATTCCCGCAGCGCGCTCAAGGTCCGGCGCGGATGCATCCGGGTCGGTTATGCGGACGAGCTCGGTTGTAATCGTTTCGTTTTTCATGTTTATTCTTCCTCCGAACCCTTCAGGCGCCCGGCTGTGTCAGCGGTTATCAGCGCGTCGATCATGCCGCCGATGTCGCCGTTGAGAAAGCTCTCGAGCGAGTAAAGCGACAGCCCTATGCGATGATCGGTGACGCGGCTTTGAGGGTAGTTGTAGGTTCGGATTTTTTCGCTTCGGTCGCCGCTGCCCACCTGACTTTTTCTCGTGCTTGCAATGAGAGAATCCTGCTCCTCGCGCTTGATTTCGTACAGCCTGGCGCGCAGCATTTTGAGCGCTTTTTCCTTATTCTGGAATTGGCTGCGCTCGTTCTGACACTCGATGACGATTCCTGTCGGCTTATGTGTCAGCCGGACGGCGGACTCGGTTTTGTTGATATGCTGGCCGCCCGCCCCCGACGACTTGCAGGACTCAAATACAAGGTCTGCGGGATTTATTTCGACCTCGACCTCCTCGGCCTCGGGCAGCACTGCTACGGTGACGGTTGAGGTGTGTATGCGCCCCTGCGATTCCGTCTCGGGGACGCGCTGCACGCGGTGAACGCCGCTCTCAAACTTGAAGCGCGAGTATGCGCCGTCGCCCTCAACCATGAAGGTGACTTCCTTGAAGCCGCCAAGCTCGGTTTCGTTGGTGTTTAGCAGTGAGACCCTGAAGTGCTCGGCCTCGGCGTACATGTTGTACATGCGGTAGAGTACGTAGGCGAACAGCGCCGACTCCTCGCCGCCCGCGCCCGAGCGGATTTCGACGATAACGTTTTTGTCGTCGTTCGGGTCGCGGGGGAGAAGCAGCACTTTAAGCTGCTCGGAGAGCTCTGCGAAGCGTGATTTTGCGCTCTCAAGCTCTTCATATGCCAGCTTGCGCCACTCGGCGTCCTCGGCGGTGTCTATCATTTCCTCGGCCTCGTGTATCTGTGCCTCGGCAGCCTTGTACTCGCGGTATTTTTCAATGACCGGAGTGAGGCTTTTGTATTCCTTTATGAGCCGCGTGTAGCGCTCGATGTCGGTGCAGATACCGGGGTCGGAGAGCGACTCCCCGAGCTTTATATACTTCTGCTCGGCCGAATTCAGCTTGTCAAGCATGGGTGTGTCCTTTTGAAAAATCGTATTATTTGAAGAATGCGCCGAAAGCACGTGCGGCCTCATAAAGGTCGGTCTTGGCTATTATCTCGTAGGGCGCGTGCATGGCGATGACAGGCACGCCGAGGTCGACTGTCTCAATGTTGTGCTTTGCGATGAACATGGCGACAGTTCCGCCGCCGCCTGCGTCGACCTTGCCAAGCTCTCCCGTCTGCCACACGACGTTGTCGCGCGCCATGACGCCGCGCAGCCAGCCGATGTACTCGGCAGAGGCGTCGTTGGTGCTGCTCTTGCCGCGCGCGCCGGTGTATTTGCACAGCACCACGCCGCAGTTGATGAGCGAGGAGTTGCGCTTCTCGTAAACTTCGGCAAAGTTGGGGTCGTACGCCGCGGAAACGTCAGCCGAGAGACAGCGCGAGTGCGCGCGGACAACTGCGGGATCTGCGCCCTTGGCAGCGGAAATGGCGTTTATGATATCCTCCATGACGTCGCACTTCATACCTGTGATGCCCTCGCTGCCTATTTCCTCTTTGTCGGCGAGGATGCACATGAGAGTGTGCTCGGAGTCCTTGTTGTCGATGATGGCGGTCAGCGCCGGGTAAGCACAGACACGGTCGTCGTGACCGTAAGCGCCGATGAGCGAGCGGTCAAGTCCGACGTCGCGCGCCTTTGCGGCCGGTACGGCTGACAGTTCGGCTGACAGGAAATCCTCCTCTGTAATGCCGTACTTTTCGTTTAGCAGACGCAGAATGTTGAGCTTTATCGCGTCCTGACTCTCTCCGCACGGACGGCTTCCGGCCAGTACGTTGAGCTTTTCGCCGGGGATGGCCTCGGCAAGCGGCTTTTTGTTCTGCTCGGCTCCGAGGTGGGGAAGCAGATCGTTGATATAGAAGATGGGATCGCGGTCGTCCTCGCCGATAACAATTTCCACGCGCTCGCCGTCAGCCTTGACGACCACGCCGTGCAGCGCCAGAGGTGTTGCAACCCACTGGTACTTGCGGATTCCGCCGTAATAGTGAGTCTTGAAGAAGCCCATGCCGCCGTCCTCATAGACGGGGCACTGCTTGAGGTCGAGACGGGGGGAGTCTATATGCGCGGCCGCGATGCGGACGCCTTCCTCGAGCGGCTCGCTCCCGACGGTGAAGAGAAACAGATTCTTGCCGCGGTTGTTGAAGTACTTCTTGTCGCCGACGCTCAACTTTTCGCCGAGCTCCCACGCGGTGAATCCGGCGGCTTCCGCCATGCGTATGCCCTCGCGGACGGCCTCGCGCTCGGTCTTTGCAGCGTCGAGAAAACGCATGTAGTCGCGGGCGTATTCATATGCCGGCTCGGCGTCGGCAGTCTCGAAGACGTTTTTCTTTGAGTAAAAGAGCTGTTCCTTCAGCTTGGTTGTGTCCATTTATCAAGTCTCCTTGCAATAATAAAATTTTCGTATTTATGGCGTCAGTAGTACAGCCGTTCGTACATGCGGACGTTGTCCTTCTGTCGCTGGACGTATTTGCGCGTCTCCTCAAACGGTATCTTTGTCAGATGCCCGGCAAACGAATAGCGAGGATCACCGAGCCACTTGTTTACGTTGCCGACGCCGGCGTTGTAGGCTGCAAAAACGGTTTCCCAGTTGCCGTAAATGCCGTACAGCCACGAGAGCATGTAAGTTCCGTAGCGGATGTTGGTTGCGGGATTGGAAATGCGCGAGTCGTCGAGGCCTTCGCGGAGCATGTCGTCGGTCAGCCAGCGGAATGTCGCGGGCATGAGCTGCATGAGCCCGACCGCGCCCGCGTAGGACACGGCGTCGGCGTCAAATCCGCTTTCGGTCTTTATGGTTGCGTATATCACCGCCTCGGGCACGCCGAACTCTGCGGCGCTGGCGCTGACAAACTCGCTGTACTCGCGTGGATAGGCCGCACGACGGTAGGTAAGGTGTATTGTCTCGCATATTATCCCGACAACGAGGGATGTCAGGAGCACTGCACCAATCACAAAACGACGGTTGTTAAGCGTTTGCTGCATACAAAATATTCTCCTGTGACATGATCCTGCGCAGCTCGTCGGCCAGCTTGTCGTCGTCCCCGTCGTTGCGAACGGTATATTTTGCCCGTGAGGTGTAGAAATCATCCGTAGGCTGTCCGTCGATGCGGTGGGTGGCGGCGTCCTCTGTAAGCCCGTCGCGTGTCATTATCCGGTCGAGGCGAATGCTGCGGTCGGCCGTCACGGCTATTACAAAGTCGCAGTGCGCGTCGTAGCCCGACTCAAAAAGCGCGGGCGCGTCGACAACGGCGGCGGGCGCACTCTGTCTTCGGAAGTCATCCAGAATCACTTCGGTGCGCGCGAGAATATACTTGTGAGTGACGGCGTTTAGCTGTGCGAGCCGGTGCTTGTCCGAGAAGACGATAGCGGCCAGCGCGCGGCGGTCGAGCGTTCCTGCGGCGGTAATCACGCAGTCACCGAACGTCGAGCGCAGCTCGTCGAGACACGCGGACGGTGGGCAGAGCAGGGAGTGATAGACCACGTCAGTGTCAACGGAGGGAATCCCGTGAGCGGCAAGTATTTCGCATACGTAGCCCTTTCCGCTACCGCTGGGGCCGGTCAGACCGATTATTTTCAACATGTCCACCTCGCTTGTATCTCCGTCGCGACGCCGCGGAGAGTCATAATATAATATTATACAATATTGTTTCAACAAATTCAAGGGTTGCGGGCGCTTTTATTGAAGAAACTGTTGAAAAGACGGCCGGAATAATGTATAATAAATAAAAAACGTACGAAAGGATGATGTTATGAGATACGATACCCTGCTTTTCGATGCCGACGGCACACTTCTTGACTTTGAGCGCTCCGAGCGCGAGGCAGTCATCGCTTCACTTGCAGTCTTCGGAGTTGCCGCTGACGACGAGATCGTCACGTCGTATTCGGCCATAAACGACAGCCTCTGGAAGCTGCTTGAGTGCGGCGAGATAAAGAAGGATGACCTCAAGGTGCGCCGCTTTTCAATGTTGGCCGAGAAATACGGCTTTGATTACGACGCCGTGGCGGTCGCCGACAGATACCCGGAAGAGCTCGCGACAAAGTCTTACATACTCGGTAACGCGCTCGAGGTCTGCACACGTCTCTCAAAGACCTGCCGCCTCTACCTTATCACCAACGGCTTTGTAAAAATACAGCGCGGTCGCTTTATGCCGACTCCGCTTTACCCGCTTTTCTCGGGGCTGTTCATCTCGGACGAGATAGGCATCGACAAGCCTGCACCGCGCTACTTTGACGCAGTCAAGCGCGGAATACCCGACTTTGACGCCTCAAAGTCGCTTGTCATCGGCGACTCGATTACCTCAGACATGCGCGGCGGCATCGATGCGGGAATTGACGTCTGCTGGTTCAATCCGAAAGGGCTCCCGGCACCGCAGAATATGCAACTTGACTACATTATCGACGATCTTGATAAGCTATACGACATCACAAAATAACATATTATGAGCCGAAATAACAACACTATTATTGAATTGAGAACATTATTCGACAGCCTCGGCGTTGCCAGTTCGACCGACGAGGCGCTTGCCGAGCACTGCACCTTCCGCATTGGCGGAGCGGCGGCGCTTATGGTTTTTCCGTCGGATGCCGGGCAGCTGACGGCTGCTCTGCGCAGCCTGCGAGGCACGCACGTGCGCCGCATGGTGATGGGCTACGGCAGCAATCTGCTGTTTGACGACGCGGGCTATGACGGAGTCATCGTTGTGACTACGGGTATGCGTCGCGTCTCCGTCACGGACGGACGGCTGTGTGCCGAGTGCGGAGCTTCCTGCTCGGCTATGGCGCTGGCGGCCGAGCGTGCGGGACTTTCCGGGCTTGAGTTTGCCTACGGAATTCCCGGCACGTGCGGCGGTGCTGTGTTTATGAACGCGGGAGCTTACGGCTCGGAAATGTCGGCGCTTGAACCTGTGGTCAGTTGTTTTGACATGCGCACAGGCGAGACGCCGGAGCTCTGCGGCGACGCGCTCGAGATGAGCTACCGGCACAGCGTTTTTATGGAGAACCCCGAGCTGGTCGTGCTCGGCGCGACGCTCAGCCTCACCCCCGGAAACGCGCGCGACATACGTGCCGCAATGGAGCAGAACCGCGCGAGCCGCCGTGAAAAGCAGCCGCTTGAATATCCGAGCGCGGGCAGCATATTCAAACGCCGCGAGGGGTACTTTATGGGCAAGCTGATAGAGGAATGCGAGCTTAAGGGGTGCCGTATCGGAGGAGCTCAGGTGTCTGAGAAGCATGCCGGGTTCATAGTTAACCGAGGCGAAGCAAGCTCGGCCGATGTGCTGGCATTGGTATCACATATTCAAAAAGTGATTGCCGAAAAATACGGTTTTGTGCCGGAATGTGAGATAAGGTATATACGCTGATGTCTTTTACGCTGGATGTTAAAAACGAGCTGGCGGCGGTGGCGACGCGGTCGTCCTGTTGCCGGAGAATGGTCGGTGAGGGGCTCGCTCTGTGCGCGGCTCCGACCGACACAGGCGCAATCCTCTCAGTTACGGTGTGCGACGATGCAGTGGTCGGCTTTATCGACAAGACGCTGCACGAACGCTTTCGCCGCGGAGGCGTCGGAATGCGCCTCAACGGCCGCGGCGCGGTCTGGACACTGCCACGTGCTCTCGACGTGACAGCGGACTACCGCCCGGCGGCGGTGTGCGAGCACTGTATGTCGGCGTTCCTGCGCGGAGTGTTTCTCGCCTGCGGGACGGTCAACAGTCCCGGTGCGGCGGACTATCACGCCGAGCTGCTTCTGTGCGACGCCACCCGTGCACGCGCAGTGCGCGCCGCGCTCGACGAGCTTGATTGCGCACCCGGAGTGGTCGACAGACCGCGCGGCGTGGGGCTGTATTTCAAGTCGAGCGAGAGCATCGAGGCGCTGCTTGTCAGCACCGGGGCGACGTCCTCGGCGTTCACCCTGATGAACAGCAAAATTGAGCGCACCATACGCAACGACGAAAACCGCGCGACGAACTGCGTCACGAAGAACATATCCAAGGCGGTTGAGGCGTCGCGAAAACAGATTGCGGCTATAAACTCGCTTTCGTCGTCGGGGCTGCTCTGTACGTTGCCGGAGGACGTTCAGTTGACTGCGCGCCTGCGGTGTGAGAACCCCGGAGCGTCGCTGACGGAGCTCGCAGCGCTGCATGACCCGCCAATCACTAAGTCGGGACTTAATCACAGATTAGCAAAAATACTCGAAAAATACGAAAAATCACTTTGAATGTGATAGAGGAATTGTAAAATGGGCGATTTTGTGCATCTTCATCTACACAGCGAATACAGCCTCCTTGACGGCGCCTGTCGCATCGACGACATCCCGACAAGGGCGCTTGAGTGCGGCCATGACGCGGTGGCAATCACCGACCATGGTGTGATGTACGGTGCAATAGCCTTTTACAACGCCTGCCGCGCGGCGGGCGTCAAGCCGATTATCGGCTGTGAGGTGTACGTCTCGCCAGAGTCGCGGTTCACAAAGACGCCAGGGCGGCAGGGAAAGGTCCAGCACCTCGTGCTGC
>CAVIBA010000022.1:0-7410 GCA_963640785.1 Bulleidia sp. | reverse complement strand
AGACAGGCTACCGCAACCTGATTTACCTTGTGTCAAAAGGCTTTTCGGAGGGCTTTTACTCGCGCCCGCGCGTCGATCTGGAACTGTTACGCGAGCATCACGAGGGACTTATTGCGCTGTCGGCTTGCCTTTCGGGAGCGGTTCCGCAGGCGCTTTTGCGTGGGGATACCGCCGAGGCTGACCGCCGGGCGGCGGAGCTTGCCGGGATTTTCGGGCGCGATAACTTCTATATCGAGCTTCAGAATCATGGCACGCCCGAGGAAGTCCGGCTTTTGCCCGAGCTTGCGGCACTCGCCGAGCGCTGCGGGCTGCCTGTCGTCGCGACAAATGATTGCCACTACCTTCGCCGCAGCGACGCCACGATACAGGCGACGCTGCTTTGCATACAGACCAACCGCGTGATAACGGACGGCCACCCGCTGGGTTTCGAAAACGACGAATATTACTACAAAACCACCGACGAGATGCGAATGCTGTTCAGCCGATACGAGGGGGCACTTGCGAATACGGTGAAAATTGCCGAGCGGTGCTCGCTGGAGTTTGATTTTTCGCGGCTGTATCTGCCGAAATTCAGATGTCCTGTCGGAGAGTCAGCGGACGGGCTGATGAGTTCAATGGCACGTGCCGGACTTTCAAGACGTGTAGAGCAGGGAGATATTGTATATCACAATAATGAAAAAGAATATACCGACAGAATAGAATATGAGCTGTCCGTGATACGCGATATGGGGTATTCCGACTATTTTCTGATAGTCCAGGACTACGTCAACTACGCGAAATCACGTTCGATTCCGGTGGGACCCGGACGTGGCTCTGGGGTGGGAAGCCTTGTGGCGTACTGCCTTGGGATTACAGATGTCGATCCTATCCGGTTCGGGCTGCTTTTTGAGATGTTCTTAAACCCGGAGCGTGTCAGTATGCCGGATATTGATGTCGACTTCTGCTACAACCGTCGCGGTGAGGTCATAGAGCACGTAATAGATAAGTACGGCGACGACCACGTCTCGCAGATAATCACCTTCGGCACCATGGCGGCGCGGGCTGCCGTGCGTGACACGGGACGCGCGCTCGGAACGCCGTATTCTGATGTTGACGCGGTTGCGCGCGCTATACCGCACGAGCTGAATGTTACGATTGCCGAGGCGTTGCGCCTACCGGATCTGAAGCAGCTGTATGATTCGTCCGAGAACGTGCGGCGGCTGGTCGACACAGCCATGGCGCTCGAGGGAATGCCGCGCAACGTGTCTGTGCACGCAGCCGGCGTCGTCATAACCGATGAGCCTGTGACAAATTACGTCCCGCAGTCACAGAGCAACGGAGTCACCATCACACAGTACGATATGAACACGATTTCAAAGCTCGGTTTATTGAAATTTGACTTCCTCGGACTGCGATACCTCACTATAATCGACGACGCCGAGCGCCAGATACGCGAGCGCAATCCGGATTTTGACGTCCGGCGTATACCGCTCGACGACAGCGCAACGTTTGCACTGATTTCCGCCGGAAACACCTCGGGTGTCTTTCAGCTTGAGTCGGCTGGGATGCGGCAGATGTTAAGCTCGTTGCGCCCCGACTGTATCGATGACATTTTCGCGGCGCTCGCGCTTTATCGCCCTGGCCCCATGGATTCAATTCCGCGCTTTATCGAAGGGCGGCACAATCCGGAGAAAATTCACTACGCGCACCCGCTGCTCGAGCCAATTCTTGCGCCGACTTACGGCTGCATAATTTATCAGGAGCAGGTGCTCAGCATTTTCCGCGACCTCGCGGGCTATACCTACGGGCACGCCGACATTGTGCGCCGCGCCATGTCCAAGAAAAAAGCGGACGTGATGGAGGCGGAGCGTCAGGGCTTTGTGAGCGGCGCGGGTGAGCACGGCATCCCCGAGGACGTGGCGACCGAACTTTTCGACAGCATGGCCTCATTCGCAAACTATGCCTTCAAGAAGGGGCACGCCGTCGCCTATTCCATCGTATCCTACCGGACGGCCTACCTCAAGGCGCATTATCCGCGCGAATATTTCGCGGCGCTGCTGAATTCCGTGCTCGGAAACATGCCGAAAATGGCGGGCTATATCGCTGAGTGCGGCAAGCTCGGAATACACGTGCTGGCGCCCGACGTCAACCGCAGTATGGCGGATTTTCACGTCAGCGGTGACGATATAGTATTCGGACTGCTTGCGCTGAAGAATATCAGTCGTCAGTTTGCCGACGGCGTGACAAAACAGCGCGGCGTGGGGGATTTTTCGTCTTTTGAAGATTTTGTGAGGCGAATGTCTGACTGCCAGCTCAATAAAAGACAGCTGGAATCGCTTTTAAAAGCGGGAGCCTTTGATAAAATGGGAGTGTCGCGCAGCCGACTGCTTGCGTCGTACGAGACGGTGTTTGATGCCGAGGCGGAGCGGCGGCGCAACAACGTTGCCGGGCAGCTCGATATGTTCTCGATGGCCTCCGATAAGCCCGGGGCATCGTTCAAATACCTGGATATTCCCGAACTTACGTTGAGAGAAAAGCTGATCATGGAAAAAGAAATGGCCGGTATGTATTTTTCCGGCCACCCGATGGACAGCTACACGCATTGTGTCGCGTCGCTCAACGTCACGCAGCTGACGGACATATCGCTTTGCGCGTCCGAGGACGCCGACTCGACGCTTGGCGACGGCGCGGCGGTTCGTGTTGCCGGGATTATTACCGGAATCAACGTGAAAACCACCAAAAAAGAGGAGCGTATGGCCTTTGTCACGCTCGAGGACGGCTACGGCGCGGTCGAGTGCATTGTTTTCCCGAAGGTTTATCAAAGCTGTCGACAGCTCATTTTCGAGGACAGCCCCGTCGTTGTTGACGGCAGGCTTCAGTTGCGCGAGGGCGAAGTGCCGCGCATCATAGCGTCGACGATGACGGCGCTTGTAGACAACGCGCTTTTTGATAAAGGCGGCTTTGAGGCCAGGAAGCGTCATGCGCAGTTGGGTATAGGTGTTGAGGCATGCGAGAGAAGCAGCTCTGCGGAGGCGGCGGACGCGTGCCCGAGTGCGCCTCCAAATACTCCGCGCGCCGAGCCGTCGGAAGAACCGACGCACGCTCACGATACAGCTTCGCTTCCGGGTTCTGATACGAGCTCGCGACCCGTGCCCGACACTGCTTCGGCTCCCATTCCCGGCTCGGCCAATTATTACGCCCGTCTTGCGGGCGGAGGAGAGCCGCGGGTGAGAACGCATCCCCATGTTCAGGCACAAGCGCCGGTACAGAGCCTGGATTATGTACGGGATAGAAATCAGACTCAGCGTCAGGCACGACCTCAGAGTCAGGCTGCAACGCAAAATCCGGCAGACGCAGCCAAAGCCGAAGCCGCAAAGCATGCCCCGAGACTTTTCCTGCGCGTGCCGGATACCGAGTCACAAAAATATAAAAAGTGTCTGAATCTGATTGGAATTTTTCAGGGTATGATCCCTGTAACGATCTACGATAGCTCCACCTCCACCTACCATACGCAGCAGCACGGTATGGCAGTGAGCCCGTTTCTGCTTGACGAGCTGCGCGGGCTGCTCGGCGACGAGAACGTCGTATTTCGCACCTGATCAGCCGGTGTAGTCCTCAATCAGCGCCGCGAGTTCGCGGCGGGACATTGCCCATATACCTGCCCCAAGCATGACGCGGTCTGCTTCGGGCAGGCTTTTTATGTCTACGTCGATTATGTCGGTGAGCACGCCGGTGTCGTCGAAAACTCCTATGACGCCGTTGTATTCTTTGAGAAAAAACCTCGTGTCGGAGCTTGTTACAACGCTTGCCGAAAGCCGTGCAGAGAGTTCAGAGGTGTTGTCCCTCACGTCCTCGAGCCGTCCCTGAATGCTCAGCGACACGGCCAGCGTCGCCACCGACAGCACCATTGCCACGACTGCCACTGTCATGACCGCTATGAGCGCATTTTTGTTGTTTTCCATAACTTGACTGCCTTTCTTTGACCAATTGTGCCATTATTATTTGCATGAGCAGGGGTTTATATGCGTAGATAATGTCAATAATAAGCATAGTTGGCATGGGAGGAGAGACTGATGAAAAAACAAATGAGCCGCCGCTGGCGGATATTCTGGAGCGTGGCGGCGATTGCGGGCATTGTTGTTATGATGGCGGTGCTTGTCGGCGGCGTGGCGATGGGGGCTTATATAGAAAAAAACTATTCGTCCGAGCTTGATTTGACGCTTTTCGAGGCCAGCGCGCGCGGCGGTACGACGAAGCTGTATTATTATGATGAAAACGGCAGTGCAGTCGAGCTTACATCCGAGCGGCTTGAGGGCGGCAGCTGCATTTATATGGACTACGAAAAGCTGCCGCGCCAGTTGATTGACGCCTTCGTCGCCATCGAGGACAAACGCTTCTGGCGTCACGGCGGCGTCGATTGGAAGCGGACGGCGCACGCCGCGTCAAATTATCTGCTGCACGACAGCACCGGCTTCGGCGGCTCGACCATAACGCAGCAGCTCATAAAAAACATTACCGGCGAGCGCGACGCGACGATGCACCGCAAGATTCAGGAAATGATATGGGCGAAGTACCTCGAGCGCTGTATGACCAAGGAGCAAATAATAGAGCTCTACCTTAATATAATAAACCTGTCGCGCAGCTGTATCGGAGTGCAGGCGGCTTCGAACACCTATTTTTCAAAGGACGTTTCCGAGCTGACACTCGCCGAGTGCGCGACAATCGCGGCGATTACAAACAATCCATCCTACTACGACCCCATACGTCACCCGGAAAACAACCTCGCACGCCGAAATCTTATACTCGATCAGATGCTCGAGCAGGGCTACATTGACGAGGAGGCGCACGCTGCGGCCGTCGCCGAAGAGCTGATGCTTGACACCTCGATACGCCAGAGCGTGCAAAACGTCAACAGCTGGTACACCGACATGGTGATAGAGGATGTGATAAGCGACCTTTGCGAGCAATACGGCTATACCCCGCAGAGCGCGTCTGTGCTCATATACTCGGGCGCGCTGCGCATATATACCGCGGTCGACATCGAAATGCAGCGCTTTCTTGAGGAGTATTTTGCCGACAGCTCGCGTTTCCCGTCGGGCAGCGACGACAATGCGTTTCAGGCGTCCATGATAATAATCGACCCAAAAAGCGGCGACATACTAGCCGTGGCGGGAGCTGTCGGCGAGAAAAAGGGCGACCGCGTGCAGAACTACGCAACACAGACCTGCCGTCCGTCCGGGTCGGTTATAAAGCCGCTGTCTGTCTACGCGCCGGCGCTTGAGGCGGGGCTGATAACCACAGGCTCCGTGTACGATGACGTCCCGGTGCTGTTCAACAAAACCGATTCCGGCTACACGCCGTGGCCGCGCAACTCACCGAACGTCTACCGTGGGCTTACAAATGTGACTGTCGCCGTGCGCGACTCGGTGAACACTGTTACCGTGCGAATACTTGAGCAGCTTGGGGTGAACGCTTCTTTTGATTTTCTCTATAATAAGGTCGGCATGCGCAGCCTGATCTCGTCCCTGACTATGGCGGACGGAAGCGTTGTGACCGACCGCGGAATCGCGGCGCTGGCGCTCGGTCAGCAGAATTACGGCGTGACAGTCCGAGAAATGACGGGCGCATATACGGCGCTCGCCAATGACGGGACTTACAGCGCCCCACGCTCCTACTATAAGGTCACTGACTCTCGCGGCAACGTACTGCTCGAGCGTGAGAGCCTCCAGACCGAGGCGTTGTCTCCCTCAACCGCTGCGCTGACGACGGTCATGCTCCAGAATGTCGTTTCATCGGGAACGGCCGCCTCGATTACGCTCGACCGGCGTATCGACGTTGCGGGCAAGACCGGTACGACGCAGGACAACTGCGACAAATGGTTCATCGGCTACACACCCTACCTGCTCGGCGGCGTCTGGTGTGGCTATGAATACCCCAAGAGCATGACGGGAGTGTCCGGTAACCCATGCCTTGATGTCTGGGACGAGGTCATGACGGCGCTGCACGAGAACTATCTGTCTGATGACGGCGCGAAAAGGGAATTCAGCTTTTCCGCCGGACTCACTTCACGCCGCGTGTGTGCGGATTCGGGAAAGCTGCTCACGTCTGCCTGCCGGAGCGACGCGCGCGGCAACCGCGGCGTCGTTTGTTATTACGCTCCCGGAACCGAGCCCACGGCGTTTTGCGATTGCCACACGCTGGTGGACTACGATGTGGTCGGCGGAGGAGTCGCGACGAACCAGTGTCCGGTCGGCGGCATATCCAAGGTGGGCATGATACAGATACGGCGCAGCTTCCCGACGCAGCTTTATGTGACTGATGCGCAGTACGTGTGGCGTCGCCTGACTCCGGGAATTGAGGCCTCTCATAACACCGGCGAGGCGTTTTTTGGCGGAATGCTGCCGGAGGGGACGTGGTGCGGAATCTCGCGCGGTGCGGTGCAGTACAACCGTGGTTGCTCGGGGCATAGCGACGAGGAATGACAAAGAGGAGTATGGCAGCAGGGGCGTATTTAGCAAAACCCTGCCGCCATGCTTTTTATTTGGAAATCCGAGGGAGCGTAAAACGAAAAGTTGAGCAAAAATCACATATTCTGCTTGACATTCCTAAAGAGTTGTTGTATACTATACTCGTAAATTCTAATCGGAGGCTGATTTAAAAATGAAATTTGTGAAAATTCTTGCCGCCGGACTGGCGATGCTTATGCTGATGTTCTGCTTTGTTGCATGCAACAACGGCGGTGGCGACGACTCTGAGGGTACTTCCGACAGCAGCAACAGCGCGAACGTTACACTCAGCGTCAGCATCAAGGTTCTCGATGTGAATGGTGAGACGGTTTACTCTACCGACAAGTACAACTACGTAGGTAAGAGCGCAAGTCTTCTTTCCGTGCTTGATGATTACCTCTACATCGACGAGGAGATCGAGGCTAAGTACGACGAGTACAAGACGCTGCTTGGCATCGGCTCCATCGAGGTCGGCGAAGTGACCGGAACCGCAGAGAACGGTGACACTGTTGTTCAGTATTATACATACTGGTGGTACAGAGTCAACGGCGGAGACGGCTCCAAGTCCATGGCTGAGTACGAGGTTCAGGACGACGACGCCATCGAAATCTACGTGAACAAGAAGAACGCCGAGTAATTTCGCGCGTAAAGCCAATTTGAAAAAGCAGAATCCCCGCCGCACGGCGGGGATTTTGTTTTTGTGCTCCAGTTAATTATGCCCGGTGATAAGCGCGCGTCACCGTTATGTTCTCAGGCATCCTCCCACGAGTAGGATGTAAGCTCGACAGCGGTTCGCAGGCCTTCGCAATCATTCTGCCGCAGCACCGTATGATCAGAGCCATTAAAAGTTCCATTAAATTCTGGTAAAACGGTACTGTCAATAGTTTTTCGCAAAAACATCTCTGCCAAAATGAAGTCCAGCGCC
>CAVIBA010000021.1:9774-19448 GCA_963640785.1 Bulleidia sp. | reverse complement strand
ATACAGGCATATGCAATAGCCCCTCACTTCTTCAGAAACCCTCGCAGTGCCTCGCTCCGCGGGCTTCCGAAAACCTCGTCCGGCGTGCCTTGCTCGGCGATGACGCCGTCCGCAAGGTAAATCACACGGTCGGAAACGTCACGCGCGAAGGCCATCTCGTGCGTCACGATTATCATGGTCGTCTCGCCGTTGCGCAGGCCGCGGATGACGGACAAAACCTCGCCCGTCAGCTCCGGGTCGAGCGCGGAGGTCGGCTCGTCAAAGCAGAGTATGTCCGGGCTCAGCGCCAGCGCGCGTGCAATTGCAACCCGCTGCTGCTGTCCGCCCGACAGCTCGCAGGGGTAGCTGTCCCGCTTGTCCGACAGACCCACGCGCCGCAGCAGCGCCTCGGCGCTCTCCGAAATCTCGTCAAATATTGCTTTTTTGCGCCGCTTATAGTCGGGGCGCTCCCTGGCGAGCAGACGCGGCGCAAGACAAATGTTGTCAATCACCGAATACTGCGGAAACAGGTTGTATTGCTGAAAAACCAGCCCGAAATGCAGTCTGCGCGAGCGCAGCTCGGCGGGCGAAATGCTCCTGTCCGCCTGCCCGTCGAATATCTCCTTGCCGCCGACTGTGATCGTCCCGACGTCCGGCAGCTCGAGCAGGTTGAGGCAGCGCAGAAGCGTCGTCTTGCCGCCGCCCGACGAGCCTATCATGCTCACAATCTCGCCGCGCTCGACGTCAAGACTCACGCCGCGGATGACGTCCGTCCCGCCAAAGCTCTTATGTATGTTTCTGACTTCAAGAAATGCCATCGCGCGCCTCCTTACGCCCTGTAGTAATCCAGTTTTTTCTCAAGCCGCGACAGCAGCAGCGTCACGAGGCCGTTGAAAAGCAGGAAATATATCGCCGTCGAGAAGAACGGCCACAGTATGCCCTTGGCGAGATACCGCTGCGAGGTCATGATGATTTCCGCCACCGCGATGATGTTGGCAAGCGACGTATCCTTAATCAGCGTAATGACTTCGTTGCCCATCGGCGGCACGATGCGCTTGACCACCTGCATCAGAACGACGCGGAAAAATATCTGCGAGCGCGTCATTCCGAGCACCTGCCCGGCCTCGTACTGACCGCGCGGTATGCTCTCGAGTCCGCCGCGGTAAATTTCGGCGAAGTAGCAGGCGTAGTTGAAAACGAACGCTATCACCGCCGCCATCACGCGCGAAAATGTGTGTCCGAACAGCAGGCTCGGCAGGAAATAAACGGCCATCAGCTGAAGCATCAGCGGCGTGCCGCGCACAATCCAGACTATCAATTTGAAGAGCCAGGCGACCGGCTTGATTTTGGTCCGGCAGCCAAACATGACGACCAGTCCGAGCGGAATTCCGCCCGCGAGCGTCGTGAAAAACAGCAGCATGTTGAGCCCGAAGCCCGAGAGAAGTTGTTTGATTATTTCTATCATGATATTCCTTGAATTTATGTAAAGTGACGTCGTAAACTAACCGCCACACGGCGGAACGGAGCAGGGCGGGCAAGACAAATATTGCGATTCCCTATATTGTCGACACCGGACAAATATTGCTCCAAAACACAACATCGGCTCCGTGCGGCCGGCTGCGCCGACCTCACGGAGCGGGTGTTTTTTTGTTGGCTGAACAATCAGCCTATCAGCTGATTTTCCAGCTTGTACTTCGCGGCGATTTCGCGGAGCTTGCCGTTCGCGATCAGCTGGGCGATGGCGTCGTTGACCTTGGCGGTCAGGTCGCTGCCCTTGCGGAAGGCGATGCCGTACTCCTCGTTTGCGAAGGAGAAGGCGGGGTCGACAGCAAGCGCGGCGTAGGACGTGCCCTCGCCGATCATGCCGATGGAGGTGACGAAGTCGACCACGCAGGCGGCAACAGTGCCCGCGGCGACCTCCATGATGGCGTCCTTCATGCTGTTGACGGCGGTGTAATCCGCGCCGGCGAACAGAGCCTCGGACTTGATAACGCTCTCGCCGGCCGACTCGGCCTCGGCGACGATCTTGACGCCCTTGAAGTCGTCAGCCGTCTTGTACTTGCCGACGTTCTCGGACTTGACGACCAGCACCTGCTTGTTGGACATGTAGGGGGTGGAGATGGACATGGACGCCTTGCGGTCGTCGTCGATGGTCATGCCGTTCCAGATGCAGTCGATTGTGCGGCCGTTGAGCTCGATTTCCTTGGTCTTCCAGACGATCTCCTGGAAAACGGGCTTGACGCCGAGGATTTCGCAGACAGCGGTTGCGAATTCGGTCTCAAAGCCGGTCAGCTTACCGTCGGCGCCGATGTAGTTCATGGGCTCGAAGTATGTAATGCCGATGACGAGCTCGCCCTTTTTCTTGACGGTGTCGTAGTCCGAGCCGGATTTGCCGCAGGAGGCGAAAGACATAACGCAGAACATGACCGCCAGTGCGAGGCAGAGAATTTTGGTGAGGTTTTTCATTTTGGAATATCCTTTCGATGCTTGGTGCGCCGCCGTGCAACCAACGAACGGTGCGGCGGGGCTTGGATTTGATGGTGATATTATATCATCCGGCAAGCACTTTGTCAAGATACCACTTTAGCACTTTAATTTTGTAAAGCGTTAATATATTTTAGCTATGTTGCACAAATATGAGGGTGGGGCAGCGGATAAGTGGAGTGTGCGAGGGCGACATTTCCCGCCCCACACCAAAATCACCCCCCGCCGAGGCTCGGCGGGGGGTATGAATCATTCGGTTCGGAATTACTTCTGAGACTGAATGCTCTGGAAAGACTTGATTATAGCGTCAAGCTGTTTGGGCAGCATCTTGTTGTAAATCTTGGCCACGGTTGCCCAGGAACCGCCGTCGCAGGCAGTGGAGCTGATGATCTCGGACATGTACGGGCCGAGCGTGTTGGAGTAAATACGACCCTGGTCAAAGGACGAGGTCTCACGCAGGATATCGAACATACGCGCGGAGGTGTCGAGGGCGCTGTACTTATACTTCATGTTGGTCTCGAACAGGGCGGGTGTGGTCAGGCGGTAAGCCTCGCTGCCCCAGCACTCGAGAACTGCTGTCATCATGGTCTGCTCTTCGCAGTCGACCATCACGCCGTAGAGCGTGAAGGGGTTACCGATAACGGTGATGTAGTTCTCCTGGTTCTCGTCGTAAAGCGGCGTGGGAACCAGACCGTACTGCCATGAAACTGCGTTCAGGCCGCTGCCGTGCTTTGCGTCGGCAAGGTAGACGCGGTTCTGGCAGAACAGAATGTTACCGTCAACGAAGGGCTTTGCGAAGCTGACGGCTGCGCTCTTGCGGCTGACGTAGCAGTCGTTGCTGGTGAGCCAGGGCTTGAGCTTATCGACAAGGTCGATAGCCTTCTGAGAGAAATAATCGTCGGAAATCGTGATAAGATCGTCGTCGTTCGTGCGCTCGACCAGCCTGAGGTTGGAGCCGGTGTAGAAGGCGTCAACACCATAATAAATGGTAGAGAAGCCGTAGAAGTCGCCGGCAGAGAGCTTACCGTCGTTATCGAGGTCCTGGTACTGGTTGCTGCTCATTTCGATGAGCTTCTCGATAGTCCAGGTGTGGTTATCGACGTACTCGGTCGGGTCGGCGAGGCCGCGGTCGGTCAGCAGCTGCTTGTTATAATAGAGGGTGTACATGAAGTGCAGGGTGTTGGTGGAGGCGTCGCCCGAGATGTAGTAGAGCGCGTCGCCAACGCCCATGGTCTCGATAATGGACTCGGGCCACCAGGGCATATCCTTGTCTATGTAGCTGTCGTCGATGCTGTTGAGGTCGGCGTAGTAGCCCTTGATAGCGAGCTGAGCTGCGGTACGGGAGTAGGTTGCGATAATATCGTAGACCTTCTCGCCTGCTGCGAAGCTGTTATTGACCTTCTGGACAAAGACGTTGAGGTTCTTGTTGTTACCATCGCACGCCTCAAAGCCGAGCTGGACACCGAGGCGTTCCTCGATGGTGACGTTACGGTTCCAGATAGCGTCGAGAATGTTGTCGCCGCTGATGCCGTCGCTGACGAACTCGTCGCGCTCGGCGTTCCAGTGCAGAACCATGACTTCCTTGCCGCCGTAGTTGAGGTCTCTGGGCAGATTATCCTGCTGATACTCTTCACTGGTGTCGCTGGAATTGTTGGAGTCGTCTCCGGTGTTCTGACCGGCGTTGTCGGACTTGGGTGTAGTGGTTTCTGTGGGGTCGTCGGTCTTGTTATCAGCGCAAGCGACGGCCATGGCGCAGATCATGAGCAGCGCCAGCACAAAGGTAATGATACGGGTGAATTTTTTCATAGCCGTAAGTTCAACCTTCGGGTTGATTTCCTCCTTAATTAATTGTTCAGATAGTTATAACAAAGTTATTATACCAAAAAAATTCGGCGTTGTCAAGGGTGTTTTTGTTGAATTTTCAGGGTCGTTTTGCAACACAATGCACAAAAACGGGGTGGTGGGGGTGAAGGCGTATTGCATATGCCTGTATGCAGAAGGAGTTCTTTAGCCTTGGCAGCGCACACCACGACGTCGGCGAGCACACTTCGAACACGTCGGAATTCGCCACGGCGTGCGCCCCACGGGGCAAAAGAACTTATTATAAAAAAGCAGCCCCCGCAGGCTACACCTGCGGGAACCGCAAAATCTTAATACCTAAATATTACTTCTTTTTCTTCTTGTCCGTCACAACAACAACCGCAATCGCACCCGCGGCGAGCACTACCACAACGATTATCAGTATGACAAACACGTTGGGGCCGGACTTCTCAGGGTCGGCGGGGGTGTTGCCGCCGGGCGTCGTGTCGGACGGAACGGTGGTCGTGCCGGTGGGAGTGGGCGTCGTGACCTCGGGCTCGGGGGTCGTGACCTCGGGCTCGGGGGTCGTCGTGGGAGCGGGAGTCGTCGTCACGGAGGGCTCGGGCGTCGTGACCTCAGGCTCGGGGGTCGTCTCCGAATCCTTGGCGGCGGAGAGGTCGATGGTCGGGAAGCCCGCGGCATCAGCAACCCAGCCGGAACCCAGCTTCATGTTGGTGACGGCATCCTTGCCCTTCATCTGCGCCTCGGTGAGTATGGTGATGTTGCCGTTCTCGATGCAGGCGTTGGGGTCGGAACCGACCTCGGAGCACTCGGAAACGGGAATGCTGGTGTAGCAGTTGGAGGCAAACAGCACGTAACGGATATGTCCGATAAGGCTGCCGTACTTGCCGTCAACGGCGGCGCCGCTCTCGTTCTTGACGATGGCGTGGCCGGTCGAGAAGCTGCTCTCGAGGAAGGTCTCGGCGGAAATGTGCGCCGCACGGCCTATAAGACCGCCCGCGTAGGTCGCGTCAACGGTGGAAAGCAGCGAAACATCTCCGGTCGAGCAGCAGTTGCGGACGTGGGAGGTCACGCTGCTGGCGCCCTGGACACCGAGGATGCCGCCCGCAGTCAGCAGGTTGGTGGCGCCGACCTCGCTTTTGATGTTGCCGGTGTTGATGCACCAGCTGATCTCGGCAGCGCCCGCCGCACCGACGATACCGCCGCCGAAAACGTCCTTGCCCGGGAGCAGAACGACCTCAGAGCTGGAGGTGCAGCCCTTGATAACGTTGAAGCTGCCGTCCGCTCCTGCGGCCTGAACGCGTCCGACGATACCGCCCGCGGTTGTGCCCTGAACGACCTTGACAGCCGAGTGGCAGTTATAAATGGTGCTGCCGTCGATGGCGTAGCCTGCGACAGCGCCGACGTACTTCGCGCCCGCGGCCTTTTCGCCGGTGACGGTCAGGTTCTTGATGGTCGCGCCGCTGACACGGCCGAAGAGACCGGTGTCGCTGTTGGAGTCGTCGATGTTGAGACCGGAGACTGTGTGGCCGTCGCCGTCAAAGCTGCCCTTGAAGACGGCTATCGAGCCGCTTGCGCGGTTGCCTATGGCAATCCAGGGGGTGCCGCCGAGGTCGATGTCGGTCGTCAGCTTGAAGTACTGACCCTCAAACTCGAGGCCCTCCTCGTTGACCTTTTTGGCGACGAGCGCGAGATCCTGCGCCGACGCAATCTCAAAGGGAGACGCCTCGGTGCCGTTGCCGCCCGCGAAGTCGACGGAGACGCTGCCGTCCCACGCTGCGGAGACGGAGACGCTCATGAATGTCATCATGGAAAGCACGAGAAGTGCCGTCAGGAGCAGTGATATGTATTTTCTCATTGTTTTGTTTTACCTCCGTTAATCCTCGAATGCGGCCGAAATCGCCTTGATACCGGCCTCCATCATCTTGGCTGTGACTCTGTACTGGGATGCGAATGTCTTGGAGTTGTTGTTGATCTGGTCGCGGATGGTCTTGTAGACATCGCCGATCTGGGCCGAGTAGAGGCGGCCGAGATCGAAGACGACGGTTCCGCGCAGTATGTCGTACATTTCGGTGGTGGTCTCGTCGCTCGCGTACTTGATCTTCATGGCGGACTCGAACACGGCGGGAGTCACGCGCTTGTAGCTCTCGTAGGCCATCATTTCGAGCGTTGCGGAGCAGGCGTCGATGTTGTCGCCCCTGACCCCGGCAGAGAGAGCGTACATGGTGAAGGGATGGCCGACGTTGGTGCTGTAATTCGCCTGTTCGGCCGACAGCTTGGGCTGCGGCACGATGCCGTACTCAAACTCGATCTTGTCCTCGGGGCCGTTGTCCTTGCCGGCAACGATGAAGCAGCGGTCGGTGGTGAACAGCGCGCGCTGCTCGAAGAAAATGTCGCGGACGCCGGTGGAGTTCTTGCTGAAGACGTCCTGGCTGTTGACGAAGGTGCCGAGCTTGTCGATCAGGTCGTAGAGACGCTGGTCGGACATGTCGGGCGAGATGGTGATCTGGTCGTTGTTGTCCTTGCGCAGCGCGGTGAAGCCGGCGCCGTTGACGAAGGCGTCGAGGTTGAGACTGTATAGCGCGAAGCCGTAGCTGTCGCCCTCGTCCTTGGTGCCTGCGCCGTCGGCGTCGTTGTAACGGTCAGCGCACATTTCTATCATCTTGTCGATGGTCCACCGGTTGTTCTTGACGAGGTCGTAGGGGCTCTCGAGATCGTAGCGGGCAAGGAGCTCCTTGTTGAAGAAGGTCGCGGACATCATCCAGAGCAGGTTGGTCGAGATGTCGCCCGAGCAGAAATACAGTTTGTTGTTGACCATGCACTCGTTGATGAGCGTATCGGGCCACCAGGGGTGCTCGAAGTCAAGGTACTCGGTCTCGGTGAGGTCGAGCAGACGGCCGGACAGCGCCATTGCGGGCGCGGTGCGGCTGTAGCCTGCGATGATGTCATAGGCGCACTCGCCGCTGGTGAGGTCGGTCTCGGCCTTCTTGATGAAGTCCTTCATGTGGCCGGAGTCGCCGCGCTCCTCGACGTATTTGAGCTTGACGCCCAGCTGATCCTCGACCTGCGCGTTGCGCTCGTGGATCTCGTCGCCGATGGTGCTCCCGGAGATGTCATCGGAGTAGAACTCGAGCATGGTGTGGTCGCTCCAGATGAAGAAGGTGATCTCACGGTTGCCGAAATTGACTGTGTCCGGAATTCCGGAGCCGGGATCGGAGGTGGTGTCGCCGTCGCCGGACGCGCCGGGTGTGGTGTCGCCGGCGGGGGTCGGTGTTGTGCCGGCGGGATTGGGGTTATCGTCGCGGCTGCCGGGGGCGATGACCGCGAAAACGGTCAGAATCACTATCAGAACCGTGGCCACCACAGCAATAATCAGAATTTTTTTTGACATGGCCTTACTCCTTTTATAGTTTTTAGGCTGCCGCATATCGTCGCGGCGATACCTTAGGGAGCCGATGGTTTCAGAGCGTCAGCAGATATTCGCCGACGCGGCGCGCGTACTCGACCGTGGGGAGCATAAGCTCCTCGGGCATACGGCGGTAGATGCTCAGCTCGTATGTGAGGTCGCCCTCATAGCCCTCCTCGCGCAGCACCTTCATGACCTCTGCCCACTTTATCGTCCCGAGGTAGGGGAGGGTGTGCAAATCGTCCTTGCCGAGGTTGTCGTCGAGGTGGGTGGCCCGCAGGGCGTGCGCGACCGAGCGCAGCGCGGGGCACTGGTCGGCGAGCATGCGGTGCGCGTGGCCGAAATCCCAGCAGATACCGGCCGCGGAGCTGTTGTAGGAGGCGACGATGGCGTTGAGATCCCCGGCGACAGCGCCGTAGCGGCGGCGTCCGTCGACGTCCGCCATGTTCTCGAAGGCGAAGCCGACGCCGGACTTCGAGGCGGTATCAAGGTAGTTGTCGTAAATTTCGTGGTTGTAGCGCAGATCGTCCTCGGCATTGACGTCGATGCCGCGCTGAACGGGGTGTACGACCGCCCACCGCACGCCGAGCATGGCGCTGACGGCGATGGCGCGCTCCGTCATTTTGACAAAGAACTCATTGCGCTCGCAGCCGGGGTCGGTGTTGCTCTTGCGGCGGACCGACGCCTTGGGGTAGGGCAGGTGCGACTGCGAGAAGTCGATTCCGAGGCGCGCGGCCTCGTCGGCAATCTCGTAGACGTAGGGCTGCCAGCCCTCACCGGCGAGCTCTGTCTCGCCGCGCTGAAGGGCGCACATGTTGAAGTCCATGACTCGGTACCCGGCCTCATGTGCGAGGCGCAGGGCATGTATAAAGGTGCGGCCGTCCTCATGCGGGGTGTAGCAGAGGTTGGTCATGGTTGAGAGACGCATATTTTTCTCCTTGTGGTTGCGTTTGTCACACAGAACGGTATTACTTCACGTCGCAGGAGAACAGGTGGACGTTCTCAGCGCCCCAGGTCTCGTCGAAGTGAATGGTGAGCCGTGACGCGGTGACGTCGAGCGGCAGGCGGAGAAGCGAGTGGTGCAGGTCGGAGGCGGCGAAAATCTCGCGGCCGTCAGCCTCGACGCGCAGGCTCCTGACCAGCGTCGCGGCGACCTTCACGGGCTCGAAGTCAAGTCCGGTGCAGCATTTCTGCGCGAAGACGCGCATTTTCTTGTTGGGCGAGACGCTCATATGTCCGAAATCGAGGTCGAACATTATGCGCAGCTCGGACAGCGCGCGGGGCGTGTCCCACTCAAATGTGAGCTCGCCGCCGACGGGCAGCGTGATGAAGTTGACGGTCTCGTCCTTGTCCGGGCGCTCGAGGCCGTTGAAGAGCAGGACGCGGTCGGCGTCGGAGATATTGAGTCTGGCCTCGCGGCTGAGCTCGGGTATGGCGCGGCTCGAGAAGGGCAGCCAGCAGCCGTCGTCGCGCAGCTCGGCGCGCAGCGCCTCGATGCGGGTCTCGACGAGGGTGTCCATGTTGATGTTTTCCTTTACGCACATCGCGGCGGCCGTGCCGAGCGCCTGACCGAGCAGCGCGCAGGTAGCCATGACGCGCGTGGACGACATAGCGGCGTGCGTCGCGCTGAGGTTGCGTCCGGCGAACAGCAGGTTGGGGATGTCGCCCGAGTAGAGCGAGCGCAGCGGGATGCCGTAGGGCGAGGGGGTGGGGTGCAGCAGGGAGGGCGGCTCGGCGACGACAGCGCGGAAGCCGGCGGGGTTATGGTCGTCCATGGGCCAGCCGCCGTAGGCGACGAGGTCGGGGAAGCGGCCTTCATTTTCGACGTCGTGCTGCGTCAGCACATATCTTCCGACGTAGCGGCGGCTCTCGCGCTTGCCGGGCAGGAAGCCGACCCACTCGAGCTCCCAGTTCTCGGCGCCGTGGTCGCCGTGGTTTTTGATGTGATCCCAGATGCCGTATGCGGTTTTGACCAGCTCGTCGC
>CAVIBA010000021.1:0-9764 GCA_963640785.1 Bulleidia sp. | reverse complement strand
CGCGCAGCTCCTCGGTGTCGCGGATGGTGTCGTTCTCGCCGCCGAGCTCGATCCACCAGAAGTTGGTGCCCGAGGTGCCGGGGTTATGCGTCCGGCGCAGCTTGGTCGCATGGGCGCGTGCGTCGGCGGAGCAGTGCGAAAACTCCTCGCGTGCGAGGGCGGGGACGTAGTCGAAGTCCTCGTCGCGCAGATAGACGTTCGCCCACTTGGGAGCGACGAACTTTACGGGGTGGTCGGTCTCGCGCGCCTGAAGCAGGCAGGACATACCCATGGTCTTGAAGTCGGCCTTGACGGGGCCTATTGTCTCGTTATACTCGTCGTTGCCCTCGCGGCCGACGCGGTAGCGCGAGCCGGTGACGGGTGCGAGGATGGAGTCGCCGGAGCAATCGGCGAAGTACTTGGCGTAGACGGTATGCCAGGTATAGGTGGTGAGCTGCCAGCCGTGGATGCAGCTGACACGGCCGTCCTTCATTTCGGCGTCGGCGCAGGAGCAGTTGAGCAGCAGCGTGATATTCTTCTCGGACTTGACCATGTTCCACATGGTAGCGTCCCAGAGCGAGTAGGTGAGGTTAGGGTTGACGAAGATGTTCTCCTCCTCGAGCTCGGAGATAAGTCCGGTTTCGCGGTTGCAGGCGAAGGTCTTCATGTCCTTGGAGCCGGTAGCGCCGCGGATCCACATACGAACCTCAGACGAGCAGTTGCCGCCGAGGACGGGTCTGTCCTGCATAAGGACGACCTGCGCGCCGTGTCTTGCCGCCGCTATGGCGGTGAACATGCCGGAAAGCCCGCCGCCGACGACGCAAAGGTCGGCGTGGTGCTCGATATGGTACTGATGATCGGTATTGATTTGCATTTTTTCTCCTTTGGGGGGCGTATTGGCATATGCCCCTATGTTGAAAATTTATTTTATACTCCATGGGGGTAGGCCGCCGGGATGCCCGGCGGGAAACGTTTTTTGAAAAAGGAGTTCTGAGCCCTTGGCGGGCACACGCCGGGACGTCCGGCAAAAACGTTTTTTATAAAAAGAATTCTTTAGCCTTGGCGGGCGCACGCCGTGGAGGCCACCGACGGTGGAGAACTATCCGGAGAGCCTTTTCAAGGGCTCAGAACTTATCTGAAAAAGCATATAGGCATATGCAATACGCCTCACCCCAGCCGGTCTTGACTTTTCTTTTAACCTTTATATTTTAACAAACATCAATCAAAATTGCAACACTTTTTTTGTAAAACTATCACAAGTCAATTCTTGTCAATCACCAATCTCGTTGACTACCGTCACTTTGGTGTAAAATTCCTTGCCGTCGCGCATCATTTCGAGCGCCTCGGGGGCGTGCTCGAGCGGGACGCGGTGCGTGATAAGCTCCTCGTATTTGACAAGCCCCGTCGACATGGCCTCGACCGTCGCCGTCCAGTCGTTGACACGGCGGTTGAAGGACGAGTTCCAGGTGCCCGTCATCTGTATCTCGCGGCGCAGTATCTGCGAGTAGTTCGACTGCGAAATGGTCATGTCACGCGCCGGGTTGCCCATCAGCACCATGCGGCCGCGATCCTTGAGCGCGAGAATCGCGTTGTTCAGCGCCCCCGACGCGCCCGTGCCCTCAAGCACGCAGTCGGCGCGGCCGTCGCGCCCGGCGTCGTAGGCCTCAAAGCCGAGGGAGGCCGCGAACGCCAGCTTTTTTTCGTTTATGTCCACCACGCGGACGCGCGACGCGCCCGCAACGCGCGCCCACTGCGCCGCGATAAGCCCGATGGGGCCCGCGCCGAACACCACGACGGTGTCCCCGAGCTGCACGTCGATGCGGCGGATGGCAGCGCGCGCGACCGAGCCCGGCTCGCAGAGCGAGCCGCAGGCGTAGGAAATGTTGTCGGGCAGCAGCACAAGATTCTCGCGCCTGACCGACACGTACTCGGCAAAGCCGCCGTCGCGGCGGGAGCCGTAATAGTCGTAATGCTCGCAGTTGACGTACTCGCCAACCTCGCAGGCGGCGCACTTGTGGCAGGGAATGAGCGGGAAAATGGCCGCCTTGCGCCCGACGAGCGCAGGGTCGTCCGCCTCGACGATCCTTCCGGCGAACTCATGGCCGGGGATGGTCGGGAAATGGTAGGTTCCCTTGGTGAAAACGCGCGGGATGTCCGAACCGCAGACGCCACACGCGCCCACCTGTATCATTACCTCGCCCGGCTCGCGCACGGGCATGGGCACCTCTTCGTAACGGAAATCTGCCACGGCGTGAAGCACGGCGGCCTTCATTGCCTTGTTGTTCACGGTTATATGTTCCTTTCAATTTGCTTTTTTGATTTTTCAAAATCAAGCCAAAACGGCCGAAAATCAGTCTTTTTTTCCTCTTGCCGTCTCGGATGCGGCGGGGGCGCTCAGCACGCGGCGGAAGTGTGAGACGTCGAACTTGGGGCGGCGGTCGTAGGTGTAGAGGCCGTTGACCTCCTGCTCGACGTCGGTCAGCTGGGTGTAGCACAGGCCAGTGATGCAGGGGTTCTCGAGCAGGGCGCGGGTCAGTCCCTCGAAGCGCGCGAGGAACTCCTCGGGCGTGGTCGGCGCGTCGCCGTAGCCCCAGCCGTCGCCCTCGGGCGCCCAGCGGATGCCGCCGTACTCGCTGACGAAAACGGGACGTATGTCCGCGACATTGCGCGGCGAGTGTATCGCCTGCCCACGCGCGATATTTTCGTACCGCTCGCAGAAGGTGACGGGGTTCTGGTCGTAGTCGTGCCAGTCCATGATGTCGGACTCGGAGGCCGAGACGTGACACCAGCCCGAGGCGTCGATGACGGGGCGGGTGGGGTCATAGGCGCGGGTCAGCGCCATGAGCGCGCGGACAAAGTCGGGATTCTGGTTGCGCTGCGTCTCGTTGAGCGGGCACCAGCCGATGATGGCGGGATGGTTGACGTCGCGCCCGAGCGCCTCGAGCCACTCGGGCATAAAGCCGCCGTAGGCCTCGGGACGCGAGATGTCGAGACCCCAGTTCGCGTGCTCGCCCCAGACGATGTAGCCGAGGCGGTCGCAGTGGTAGAGAAAGCGGGGCTCGAATATTTTCTGGTGCAGGCGAGCGCCGTTGAAGCCGCAGGCGAGCGAGCGCTCGATGTCGGCGACCAGCTCGGCGTCGGTGGGCGCGGTGTAGATGCCGTCGGGGTAGAAGCCCTGGTCGAGCACGAGACGCTGGAAGACGGGGCGGTCGTTGATATACAGCATACCGTCGCGCACGGCGAGCGAGCGCATACCGAAATAGCTGTCGACGGTGTCCTCACCGAGCGCCAGACGCAGATCGTACAGATTTCCTTCTCCGACGTTCCAGAGGTGCAGCTCGGAGAGCGGGAGGGTGAGCGTGCAGAAGCCGCCCGTGACCGTGGTTGACGCCGCGCCGACGGGGTGTCCCTCATAGCTGGCCTCGGCGGAGAATGTGAGGCCGTCGCCGTCAGCGACGGTCGCCTCGACGGTCGCCTCGACTATCAGCGTACCGGC
This sequence comes from Bulleidia sp., assembly GCA_963640785.1. GTDB lineage: Bacteria > Bacillota > Clostridia > Oscillospirales > CAG-272 > UMGS1002. Next base: position 6,289 of record CAVIBA010000021.1, on the reverse strand, counting down.
CTTGACGTCGGTGAGGTAGCGGACATTTTTTATGTAGGCAGCGGGCACGGACTCGAGCCAGACCGACTGCCAGATGCCGGTGGTGCGGGTATAGAAGCAGCCGTACGAGCCGTAGCGCTGTGACTGCTTACCGGAGGGCTGCTCGCGGGAGCGGAGCGTATCCTCGGCGCATATCGTGACGACAGCGGACTCGGACGCGGGGTCAAGCGCCGCGGTGATGTCATATGTAGCGGGTGTATAGCCGCCGACGTGCGTGCCGACGGACTTACCGTTGACCCAGACCTCGCTGCGCCAGTCGCAGGCGTCGACGTGCAGCAGCACGCGGCGTCCGTCGGCGAGCCATCCGGCGGGCAGGCTGATCTCGCGGCGGTACCAGACGGAGTCGCAGAAGTCGGTCTCGCCGATGCCGGAGAGGGAGCTTTCCATGCAGAACGGGACTGTTATCTCGCGCGGCAGCGCGGAGTCGGGGTTTGCGAGGCCGCGCGCGCGGCCGGAGCGTGCGGGGTCGGTAACGAACTGCCATTGTCCGTTAAGGCAGAGCCAGGCGTCGCGGCGCAGTTGAGGCCGCGGATACTCAGGGCGGGGAAGTGACATGTTTTTTACCTCCGGTTGGGGTTAAAATTTTTCATCATAATTATAAACCTTTTTTGTGAGATTGTAAATAGGTTGGGGGTTGTTTTTTGCCGGGAAGCGGTGAGACGTATTGGCATATGCCTGTATGCTGAAATAGTTCTGCACCATTGGCAGGCTGCCGCCGTGGAGAAATCCGACGTGTTTTAAGTGTGCTCGCCACAACGTCTGCCAAAGCCAAAGAACTTATTCATAAAAAAGCGGCCTCCGCCGGACTTGCCGGCGGAAACCGCAAAAAACATTTCAATCAGCGCATGGGCATATGCAATACGCCCACACCCCCTCATTTTCCGTCCCAGGGATGCTTATCCTTCAACACCCGGTACAGCTCGAGGTAGCTCGCGTGGCGCGAGGGCGCGATTTTGCCCGCGCGCAGAGCCGCAAGAATCGCACAGCCATCCTCGCGCGTGTGCGTGCACTTGGTGTAACGGCATTCGCCCAGATAGTCCGAAAACTCCGGGAAGGTGTCCGGCAGGTCGTCCTTGGAGAAAAAATCAAAATGCTCAAAATCAAGCATCGAAAACCCCGGCGTGTCCGCTATGTAGCCCGTGCCTGCCTGGTAGAGCGTCACGCCGCGCGTCGTGTGCCGTCCGCGCTGCGTGTGCTGACTGATCTCCGACGTCTCAAGCCCCAGACCCGGAAACAGCCGGTTCATCAGCGACGACTTGCCCACGCCCGACGCCCCCGCGAACGCCGAAATGCTGTCCGGCGGCAGCGCGGCTATGCAGGACGCCAGCGCGTCGATGCCCTCGCCCGTGTAGCAGCTCACCGCGAACACGTCGTAGCCCGCCAGACGGTAAATTCCGCCCAGCCGCGCCGCTGCGTCGCCGTCCAGCTCGCACTTGGACAGCACGACGGCGGGGCGTATGTGATTGAACTCCGCTATGGCCGTCAGCTTGTCCAGCATCAGCGTGTCCGGCTCGGGCGACGTGACCGCCGCCGTCACGAAAATGTAGTCCAGATTCGCCATCGGCGGGCGGATGAGCGCGTTTTTGCGCTCCAGTATCTCGCCGATGACGGTCGAGACGCCGTCTCGACCCGTCTGCTCGGTCGTCAGCAGGACGCGGTCGCCGACGAGCGGCCGCTGGTTCTTGTGACGGAACACGCCGCGCGCGCGGCATTGTTTTGTCTCGCCCGAGGCGTCGGTCACGCGGTAAAGGCCGCCGCTGACGCCCACTATTCTTGCACTTTCTTTCATTTAATACCTCGTGTTACTGCCCCTGACTGACCGTCAGTACTATACTGCTGCCCTCCGGGAGCGTCGTGCCGGGCGTCGCGCTTTGCGACGTCACCGTGCCCGCCGGTCGGGACGATTTTACATATTCACTGCGCGCCGCCGTGAGCCCGGCGGCCTCGAGCCGCGCCCGCGCGGCCGCCTCGCTGAGTCCGCGCAGCTCGGGTACGGTCGCCGAGCGGTTGCCGACATAAAGCCGCACGCGCTGACCCGGCGTGACCTCTGCGCCCTCCGCGGGCTCAGTCGAGACGACCTGCCCCGCGGGTCCGGACGCCTCCTCGAGCTCGAATTCCAGCCCCAGCGCGCTCAGGCGCGACTGCGCCGCGTCGACGTCGAGACCGGCGAGGCGGGGCAGCTTTTGGCTCTTCTGACCCCGACTTAATGTCAGCGTGACGCGGCAGGGGCGTCCGTCGGACACCTTGCGCCGCGCGCCCGCGGCCGGGTACTGCGAGATGACCGCGCCCTCGGGCGCCTCGCTGTACTCATACTCGACCGAGACGCTGAAGTGCGCGGGGTCGGGGCGGACGTTCTCCCCGGAAAAGTCGGGGACGGTGACCGTCGCCGCGCCGGGCAGCGTGGGAACCATAACGCAGACGTAGGTCACGACCCCTGCCACGACGGTGACGGCCGTGAGCACGGCAAGGGCGAGGAGGAGTTGTTTTGTGTGTGCGGCGAGCCAGTTCATAGGAGTGCTCCTTTGTATTACATACGGTTTGGGGGATTTTATTGTTTATATGTAATGTTTGAGAAGAAGAGTTCTTTGGCCTTGGCAGGCGCACGCCGGGGTGAGGCGTATTGCATATGCCTGTATGCTGAAATAGTTCTTTAGCCTTGGCAGGGACTCGCCATAACGTCCGCGGGACGTTAAGAACTGTACTTTTCTGCCGCGAGCAGAAAAGTACACTTCGAACACGTCGGAATTCGCTACGGCGTGCGCCCCTCGGGGTCAAAGAACTCCTTCAGCATACGAGCATATGCAATTAGCCCTCAATCTCATCCCGCCGTAGTTGCCCGCACGACGCGTTAATATCCGGCCCGAGCCGGCGCCGCAGCGTCGCGCGGATGCCGTGGCGTTCGAGTACGTCGATGAATGTTTTTATCGCCGCGTCGTCTGACCGCACAAAATCCCGCTCGCGCACTACGTTCACAGGTATCAGATTCACATGTATCGGTATAGACTCGCCGCGCTCGGGACGCAGACTTCCGTTGAGCAGCCGCGCGAGACGCTCGGCCTGCTCCGGCGAGTCGTTCTCGCCCGAAATCAGCGTGTACTCGAACGAAATCCGCCGCCCCGAGGCGTCGTAATAGTCGCGGCACGCCGCAAGCAACTGACTTATATTATACCGCCTGTTCACCGGCATTATTCGCGAACGCGTCTCGTCGTCCGCCGCGTGGAGCGAGATGGACAGCGTCAGCGGCAGATTTTCGTCACGCAGACGTCGGATGCCGTCGACCAGACCGCAGGTCGAGAGCGAAATGTGCCGGTAGCCGATGTTCAGCCCCGCCTCGTGGTTGACAAGATGCAGAAACTTCAGCACGTTGTCGTAGTTGTCCAGCGGCTCGCCGATGCCCATCATGACAATGTTCGAAATGCGCTCGCCTGTGTCCTTTTGCGCCATGATGACCTGCCCGAGTATCTCGCCCGCGCCGAGGTTGCGTACCCGCCCCCCGATGGTCGAGGCGCAGAAGGCGCACCCCATCCGGCACCCCACCTGCGACGAAACGCAGACGGTGTTGCCGTGCTTGTATTTCATGACGACGGTCTCGATGCAGTTGCCGCCCGCGAGCGCGAAAAGGTATTTGACCGTCCCGTCGATTGCCGAGACCAGCTTGCGCCGTATCTCGGGGAAGCGGCAGGTCGACACCTCGGCGAGCCGCGCGCGCGTGAGTTTGCCGACGTTTGTCATCTGCTCGGGCGTCAGTCCCCGGTGCATCTGCTCGAAAAGCTGACGCGCGCGGTAACGCGGCTCCCCGATTTGCTTCATCAGCTGCTCCAGCTCCTCCGGGAGACAGGACAGCAGATCAATTTTCTGATTAACTTCTTCCATGCTGAACGTCCTTTGGAAAAATTATTGCAGCGCGAGGTCGACAATGCGCTCGCACAGCTCGCCGTAGCTTATCCCGACGGCCGCCGCCTCCTGCGGCAGCAGGCTGATGGGCGTCATGCCGGGCAGCGTGTTGAATTCGAGGCACCAGAACTCGCCCGTCTCGTCCATGATGAAGTCGCCGCGCGCGTAGCCGGACAGGCGCAGGCAGCGGAAGGCGCGCCGGGTGTAGTCGCTGACGCGGGCGAGCTGCGCCTCGGTCAGCTCGGCGGGGCAGACCTCGCGGGTCATGTTGCTCTGGTATTTGTTTTTGTAGTCGTAAAACCCCTGCCGCGGGATGATTTCGATGGGCGGCAGCACGGTGTCGCCGAGCACACCGACCGAGAATTCGCGTCCGTAAATGCGGTGCTCGATGACAAGCGTCGGCTGATAGCGGACGGCCTCGGAGATGGCGGCGTCCAGCTCCTCCGCGCTTGAGACCATGGACACGCCGACGCTCGAGCCGCACCCGCCGGGCTTGACGACGCAGGGCAGGCCGATCTCGTCAAGGACGCGCCGGGGCGAGTCGGAGGCGGCGTCGTAATAAACCCACGGCGCGGTGGGGACGCCGGCGCGGGCGAGCATGCGCTTGGACAGATCCTTGTCCATGGCGAGCAGGCTGCCGGTCGCGCCCGAGCCGGTGTAGCGGATGCCGAAGCTGTCGAGCGTGGCCTGGATGTGGCCGTCCTCGCCCATGCCGCCGTGCAGCGCGAGAAAGACGACGTCCGCAGCGGCGCAGGCCTCGAGCACGCCGGGGCCGATTTCGGCGCGTCTGCCCGCGTGGCGGGCGCGGAGCGCGTCGAGGTCTGGGATGCTTTCCGCGATGCGCCCGGCGGCGCTGACGTCGGAGGAGAACAGCGTGCGCGGGTCGGCGGCGGTGTCGACACCCTCATACAGGTCGAGCAGCAGAATTTTATGGCCGCGACCGGCCAGCGCGCGGGCAATCAGCCCGCCGGAGACCAGCGAGACGTCCCGTTCCGGGGACAGTCCCCCGGCTAAAACAGCGATATTCACAGATGTACCTCTTTTCGGATAGTGTGGTAGTAGTATATGCATGGGTGGCGGTGGGTGCTATTGCATATGCACGTATGCTTTTAAGAAGAGTTCTTTGGCCTTGGCGGGCGCACGCCGAACGTCGGCGGGAAGCGTTTTTTAAAAAGTTCTTTAGCCTTGGCGGGCTGCCGCCGTGGAGGCCACCGACGGTGGAGAAGTGTACTTTTCTGCTCGCGGCAGAAAAGTACAGTTAAATCACGTCCCGCGGACGTTATGGCGAGTGCCCCCGTGGGCAAAGAACTCTCTTAGCATACAGGTATATGCAATACGCCTCGCCCCTCACCCCCTCAGGATCACGCCCCTGTCCCTCCGCTCGATGTCGTACAGCACCTCGGGCGCAAATCCCGACGCGCGGCCGAGCGACGAGATCGCCGCGGTCTGGCCGACGCCGCATTCGAATAGCATAAACCCGCCCGCGCTCAGCAGCTCCCTGCCGCGCGAGATGAGAATCCGGTAGAAATCCAGCCCGTCGTCGCCGCCGTCGAGGGCAAGCGACGGCTCAACCCCCAGCTCGGGCGCAAGTCCCGCAAGCGCGGCGCGCGGAATGTAGGGCGGGTTCGAAATTATCGCGTCAAACGCCCCCGACTCGCCGAGCTCGCGCCACGTCGCGGCCGAGAGCATGTCGCCCGCGCGTACGTCAAGGCGCACACCGGACTCGCCCGACTCGCCGGACTCACCCGACTCGCCGAGCAGCCCGTACCGCCCGGCGTTGCGGCGCGTCAGCCCGAGTGCCACGTCCGATATGTCAACAGCGACGCCGCGCACGTCGGGGCGCTCAAGCGCCAGCGAGACCGAAATGCACCCGCTCCCGCAGCCGAGGTCGACGAACCGTCCGCCGCGACGCAGCTCGCGCACCGCCGTATCGACGATAAGCTCGGTGTCCGGCCGTGGAATCAGGACGCCGGGCGCGACGTCAAATTCCAGCCCCCGGAAGCCCCAGCGCCCGAGAATGTATTGCAGCGGACAGCGCCCCTCACGCCTCTCGACCGCGTCCGCCAGCTCCGGGGAGTCGAACTGCTCGTCCCGTCGAAGCGGCAGCGCCGCACGGCTGACGCCGAAATAATGCTCAAGCAGCAGCGCGGCGTCGACCTCCGGCTCATCGATTCCCGCCTGCGCGAGTCGACGGCAAATATCTTTGTAGGTCATGCTTTCTCCGATAAAAAATATTCCTCTTCATTATACCAAATTTCGCGCCCGAAATAAAGCCCCTGCGCAAATTTTCCGGCACTTCACTGTAGTGTTACAATAGATGTGAGACTGAAAAATAAAAAAGATATAGAAAAAGTGA
>CAVIBA010000020.1:14212-20057 GCA_963640785.1 Bulleidia sp. | reverse complement strand
GCGTAGCGCTGGCCGCCGTCCGCAGACGGCGGAATACCCCTTGCGCTCTTAATATATTAAGAAAAACGTGACCGCAAAGTATTCGACACGACGGTAAAATGCGCGTTGCTGTGTGCAAGTTGCACAAATAAAAAGCGCAAAGTTTGGACGATTGACATCTTTCAATTTCACTCATTTTTTGGTACAATATATGTTGTTGAAAAACATGTGTCCCGGGAGTGCCGCGCGGCGTTGCCGGTTCAAATTCAAGGAGGAATATTTTTAATGGCAAGTTTGTCTTTCAAGCACATTTATAAGAAGTATCCCGGCGGCGTTACTGCCGTTTCTGACTTCAACCTCGAGGTCAAGGATAAGGAGTTCCTGGTTCTGGTCGGTCCTTCCGGTTGCGGTAAGACCACCACACTGCGTATGATCGCAGGTCTGGAGGAGATTACCGAGGGTGAGCTGTTCATCGGCGACCAGCTGGTCAACGACGTCGCTCCTAAGGACAGAAAGATTGCGATGGTGTTCCAGAACTACGCTCTGTACCCCCACATGTCCGTTTTCGAGAACATGTCCTTCGGCCTTAAGCTGAACAAGACTCCTAAGGAAGAAATCAAGCGCCGCGTTGAGGAAGCTGCCCGTATACTTGATATTACCCACCTGCTCGACAGAAAGCCGAAGGCTCTGTCCGGTGGTCAGAAGCAGCGTGTTGCGCTAGGTCGTGCTATCGTCCGTAACCCTAAGGTCTTCCTTTTGGACGAGCCTCTTTCCAACCTTGACGCTAAGCTCCGTGCCGCAATGAGAACCGAGCTTACCAAGCTGCACCAGAGAGTCGGTACCACCTTCGTATACGTTACCCATGACCAGGTCGAGGCTATGACCATGGCTACCCGTATCGTCGTTATGAAGGACGGTCTGATTCAGCAGGTCGACACTCCTCAGAACCTCTACGACTATCCCTGCAACATTTTCGTCGCAGGCTTCATAGGCACTCCTCAGATGAACTTCATCACCGGTACGCTGGAGAAGAAGGGTGAGGATGTCTACTTCAACTTCGAGAACAACTCCATCAAGCTGCCCGCAGAGAAGGCCAACAACCCCGCTCTGAAGGATTACATCGGCCAGGAAGTTGTTACGGGTATCCGTCCTGAGTGCATTCACGACGAGCCCGTTCACGTCGCAACCCTCACCGACAGCGTTGTCGAGACGTACGTTGACGTTACCGAGCTTATGGGTGCTGAGATTTACCTCTACATCACCATCGGCGAGACTAACCTCATCGCCCGCGTCTCCTCCCGCTCCACCTCCCGTGCAGGCGACACCATCAAGGTCGCGTTTGACACCTCGAGAATCCATATCTTCGATAAGGATACCGAGCGCTGCATAGTTCACTAATCGAATAGCCACTAGCCGGAGGGCGCCGCTTGGTGTTCTCCGGCTTTTGACGTGCCGCTATTGACAAAAAGCGAAAATAGTCTTATAATATTAGTGGAGTACATGAAAGGTACGGTTTTTGTTGATGCCTGAAATTAATGAAAAGGAGTACAGAGGCACGCTTATCCGCATAGGCGGAAGCATGCTCATGTTTGTGGCGCTGTTCACTGCGCTTACGCAGCTTTGGCAGTTTGTTGGCGGCGTCCTCGAGCAGGCGCTGGACTACGAAAGCTATTATATCGTCAATCAGTTGCTCTATGCGCTGGTATATGCGGCGTCGTTCCTCATTCCGGCGGCATTTTTCTATCAGATAAGCCGCCGAAGAAACGCCCAGCCGGTGCTGACGCAGGTCAGACTCGACCGCCAGTTCCCGCTGATGGCCGTCGCGGCCATCGCACTGATACTCGGCTCGGCGATTCTCAATTCGTATCTTATGAATTTGGTTCATTTCTCCGAATTCATGGACGCCTACGCAGTCAGCGACCCGATGGACACCAATTATAAGCTGGTGCTCTCGATACTGACGACCGCCATCATCCCCGGCTTTGTCGAGGAGATGCTGTTCCGCGGTGTGATTCTGACCAACCTTTTGCCCTACGGCAAGGCTCCGGCGGTGCTTATCAGCGCCGTGCTGTTCGGTCTTATGCACCAGAACCCGGCGCAGATGTTCTACGCGACCATGGCCGGCGTTGTGCTGGGGCTGGTTTACGTCCGCACACGCTCGATTTGGGGCGGGGTGCTGATACATTTTATGAATAACCTGTTCAGCGTGTTTGAAAGCCTGATGTTTGACCGGCTTGATACCGCCTTGGCGTCGCGAGTATGCACCTATGTCGAGGGCGTGCTGCTCGCCGCAGGAGTTATATGTGCCGTGATACTCGTCTGCACCAATAAAAAGCGCGTTCGCGACTTTTCGGCGAGTGGCTTTGGCACGGTTATGGAGCCTGACGAAAATTACGTCGAGCGTCCGCTCTCCCGTGGGCGCGCGGTGCGTCAGTTTTTCAATCCGACAGTGACGATTTTCATGATAATCTCCTGCCTTGAGATGGCGACATATATAATTATGGCGCTGTGGGCGTCGCAGCAGCTATGACGCGGGATGAGAAGTTCATGTCGGCGGCGCTTGAGCAGGCGCGGCTGGCGGCGGAATGCGGCGAGGTTCCGGTCGGGGCTGTGGTCGTTTACCGCGACGAGATAATCGCCGCCGCGCACAACACGCGCGAAACTGACAGGTGCGCGACTTCGCACGCCGAGCTTCGCGCGATGGAGCAGGCCTGCCGCGTCCGCGGCGGCTGGCGGCTGTTTGACTGCGAGCTGTTCGTGACGCTCGAGCCGTGCGCCATGTGCGCCGGTGCAGCCGTCAACGCGAGAGTCGACCGCGTGGTCTACGGTGCGTCGGATCTGCGCTTCGGCGCGCTCGGGAGCGCCTTCGACCTCATGACGGTAGGGCTAAACCACAAGTACGAGGTCGTCTCTGGCGTGCTCGGGGACGAGTGCCGGGCGCTGCTTCAGAAGTTTTTCAGAGCGCGACGCGGCGCGGGCGCAAAAACAGAACCGAAATAACAACGGGTGTATTGCTTTTGACGGCAGTGACACCCGTTTTTAGGCTCCACCGCGCGATTTCGATGGTGCCTTTATTAATTTGAAGCAAATGTATTGAAAATTAAGCGATTTTATTGTAAAATGATAAGAGCAACAAGGAGGTGTTACAACCTTTCATGCAGATAACTGAACTGAGAATCGACGACCGCAGCAAGCTGTGCGCCGTCAGAACAAATAAATTCAAGCGCAGCAGCCTGTTTTTGACCCGCGTGCTTGACATCGACCCCGAAACAACGCCGTGCGACGTCATACTTTGCCGTGTATTGGGACGGAAGACGGCGGATTACCCCTCGAGCGCGGCGCTCAGCCGTCGCTGTGAGGAGCTTTACGGCGCGGTTCCCGACTGCTTTGTCAACTTTCTTGGGGACAAGCTGATTATGGTGCTCTACGCCGATTTCGTGTCCGACTCCGTGATGGGCGGCGGGGACGGAATCATCCGCGGGGCTATGAGCCTTCTGGCCTCGATCTGGCGCGCTCCCGTGCTCGACGAAAACGGCCTCCTCCCGGCCGACGAGGTCGCGCGCGCCAAGCAGGGCGTGTGCAACGACATCCGCTCGTCAGAGAACGACCCTGGTGCGTATGCGTCGCGCAAGTGCCGCGAGCTCGTCTGCGCGGGATATCCGCAGGGCTATTCGGTCAGGGTCGACGACGTCGAGCGCGTCACGCCCGAGCGGCTGACTGCGCGCTACCGCGAGCTGCTTTCAGGCAGCTTCGGGGCGTTTTACGTCGGCGACAGCCCCGAGCTTGTTGCAAAGCTGCTCCCGGCTTACTTCGGCGCGGGCTGTGTCGGCGGCTTCACGCCGCTGAATCCGCGCCCGGTGCTGCCGCACGGAGGCGTTCAGCGCGTCGATGAGGCGCGGCGAGTGGGGCAGGGCAAGCTGTGCATGGCCTTCCACGGGGCTGCTCTCATGCAGAACACGGACGATTATTACGCTACGATGATGGCGGTCGAGGTGTTCGGCGGCTCGCCGGTCGCAAAGCTGTTCATGAACGTCCGCGAGCGACTGGGGCTGTGCTATCATTGCAGCGCCGCGTATAACAAGCTCGGCGGCATAATATACGTTTCCTCCGGCGTCGCGCCCGAGAACCGCGAGCGTGCCGAGCGCGAGATACTCGCCCAGCTCGACGAGCTGAAAAATGGCAATATCACCGACGCCGAGCTGCGCGCGGCGCGCCTGTCGCTGATAAACTCGGCGCGGCAGATAGAGGATAACCCCTATTCGGTCTGGAGCTTTTCGGAGCACCGGCTGCGTCTGGGGCTCGACTGCTCGCTTGAGCGGCATATCGAGCGGATAAGCCGCGTCACCGTCGCGGAGATACAGCGCGCGGCGGCGTCATGGACGCTCGGCGTGGAGTTCTTTCTGCACCCGGACGGCGAGTGCGCGTACGTGAGTGACGACGGGGACGATGAGACCTGCGGAAATGAGGAGGGCGAATATGAAGACTGAATGGTTTGAATCCGCCCGTCTCGGCGAGCGCTACTGCCGCGTGCGCATAGACGGCCGACCGGACGTGTACGTTTTCCCCAAGAATATGACCAGCACCTACGCGCTGTGTGCGGTGCGATACGGCTCGATTGACCGGAGCTATCGCCTGTCCGGCGGCGAGACGGTGACGCTTCCCGACGGAATCGCCCACTTTCTCGAGCACAAAATGTTCGCACAGCCCGACGGTACGGACGCGTTTGACCGCTTTTCCGCCCTCGGGGCAGACGCAAACGCCTATACGACCTACGACCGCACTGTCTACCTGTTCAACTGCACCTCGAACTTCGACGGCGCCTTCGACGCGCTGCTCGACATGGTGACGCACCCCTATTTCACCGAGGAAAGCGTCGCGCGAGAGCGGGGAATAATCGGGCAGGAGATCGGCATGTACGACGACGACCCGGATTCCGCCTGCTACATGAGCATGCTGCGCGCGCTTTACGGCGACCACCCGCTGAGCACCAACGTGTGCGGGACTGTGGCGTCGATCGGAAAGATCACGCCGGAATTGCTCTACGATTGCCACCGGGTGTTTTACAACCCGGCCAACATGGTGATAATAGTCTGCGGGGCTGTTGACGTGGCGCAGGTCGCCGGGATTGTCGAGCGCAGCTATTCGCCGATAAAAACGCTTGGTGTCGAGCGCTTCGTGCCGTCAGGCCTCGGAGCGCCGGTGCAGACGCGGATAAGCCGACAGATGCAGGTGGCAATGCCGCTGTTCATGATGGGCTTCAAGGAGCGCTTCGACGACCCTGACCCCGTCATGCGTCAGCGACACGATATTTTGGCGTCGATACTCGAGCGCATGCTGTTTTCGACCTCGGGCGAGCTCTATAACAGCCTCTACGACTCGGGCATGATAACAAGCCCGCTGTCCTGCGGACGGCTGGCCGAGGAGAGCTACGCCTACACCGAGCTCGGCGGCACGGCGCAGAACGCCGAGGCAGTCTGTGACTATATCACGTCACATATCAAAAATATCAGAAGGCACGGACTCTCAAAAGATGACTTTGTGAGGTGCAAACGCAAGCGCATCGGCGACGCCGTGTCGCGCTTTGATTCGACTGAGGAGATCGCAAACTCGCTCATAGGCTACGCCTTCGACGGGCTCGACCTGCTTGACGACATAAATGTCATCGAGAGCGTCAGTTTTGACGAGCTGTGCGCGCTTTTCGAGAATATGTACCTTGAAGAAAACACTGCGGTGTCGTACGTGCTTCCGCAGGATAAATAAAGCAAGAAAGGAACAGAAAAATGACTACCGTTTCGTTTCCCGGACTCGGAATAGGCGAGTTTACCATGGACAAGGTCGCGCTGGCGTTCACCATCTTCGGCAAATC
>CAVIBA010000020.1:9849-14202 GCA_963640785.1 Bulleidia sp. | reverse complement strand
TCGCTGGTACGGAATTATTATTACGTTGGGCATAATTTTAGCCATTCTTTACTCGCTCATGCGCTCGAAGCAGGAGGGCATCTCGACCGATGATCTGCTTGACATAGGCATTTTTGCTATCATTTTTGCCATCGTCGGTGCGCGCATCTACTACGTGCTGACCTACGGCATTTCAAACTTTATTGTGCACGACGCCGATGGCAAGGTTCGCGTGTGGGACAGCTTTGTCAGCATCATCGCCGTCTGGAACGGCGGAATCGCCATTTATGGCGCTATAATCGCAGGCGGCATCACTGTTTATCTTGTTTGCCGTCACAAAAAGATAAAATGTACCCGCGCGCTCGATGCAATTGCGCCCGCTGTGATGATAGGTCAGATACTCGGGCGCTGGGGCAACTTCGTCAATGGCGAGGCGCACGGCGGTATTGTCAACTCGTCGAGCCCGCTGTATTTTCTCCGCATGGGTCTTCTCCCTAACGAGGACAGCCTCACGAGAATGTACTATTATCACCCGACCTTTCTCTATGAGTCGGTCTGGAATCTCATCGGCTTCTTAATCATCAACGCGCTCTACAAAAAGAAAAAGTTCGACGGCCAGGTGTTCCTCGAGTACATCACGTGGTATGGCTTCGGGCGCATGTTCATTGAGGGACTGCGTACGGACAGTCTGTACATCGGCGTTTTCCGCGTGTCGCAGCTGGTCGGGTTTGCCTGCTTTGTCGTCGGCGGGGCGCTGCTCGTCCGCGGACTCATACTCGCCAAACGCGCCGAGTGCCTGACGCAGGACTATGAGCCTGTCTACAAGCGTTTTATCAAGCAGAAGCCGGTCGTGAAAGCGGCAACCGCCGGAGTTGCGCAGGCAGAGTCGCCCGCACAGCCCGAGACGACCGATAAATCCGACAGTGCAGAGCAGCCCGAGACCGTCGCGGCCGAGCCGGAGGCTGCGAAGACCTTAGAGCCCTATGAGCCCCAGAAACCGGAGACAACATCCGACAGCCCCAAGGCCACCGTCTCCGTCCCAACTGACGCCGAGGCGGCCGATTCCCCCGAAAACGACAAAAATGAGGACTGAAAATGGCAAAAATCATTGATGGAAAAGCAATATCCGCCGAAATCCGTGAGGAAATAAAGCGGCGGACGGCCCGTCTCGTCGAAAAGGGCGTCACGCCGGGACTCGCGGTGGTGCTGGTCGGCGACGACCCCGCATCGGCGGTCTACGTCCGCAACAAGCAGCGGGCGTGCGAGCAGGTCGGCTTTTACTCGGAGCAGGTCATCCTGCCCGCCGACACCGAAATGGCAGAGCTGCGCGCGGTCATCGCGCGCCTGAACGCCGACCCGCGCGTTCACGGCATACTTGTTCAGCTACCGCTCCCGCCCCAGCTTGACGAGCGCGAGGTCATCATGCTGATAGACCCCGAAAAGGACGTCGACGCGTTTCACCCCGTCAACGTCGGGCGGATTGTGAGCGGCGGCTACCGCTTCGCCCCCTGCACGCCCGCCGGAATAATGCAGCTTCTGCGCCGCAGCGGGATTGAGGTCGCCGGGCGTGAGTGCGTGGTCGTCGGACGCTCAAACATCGTCGGTAAGCCTATGGCGCTGCTGCTTCTCGAGGCGAACGGCACTGTGACCGTCTGCCACAGCCGCACCGTGGCGCTGCCGGACATCTGCCGCCGCGCGGACATACTCGTTTGCGCCGTCGGACGCCCCGGATTCATCACGGCCGACATGGTACAGCCGGGCGCTACCGTTATCGACGTCGGAATAAACCGCCTGCCCGACGGGCACCTTGTGGGCGACGTCGACTTTGCAGGCGTCGAAAGAATTGCCGGTGCAATCACGCCGGTGCCGGGCGGGGTGGGACCCATGACGATAACAATGCTGCTCGAGAACACCCTCCGCGCGGCAGAGAACAGCTGATATGAACAAAACGACGGCGGACGTGTGGCAGGGCGCGCGTTGGATATGGCGTCAAGGCGGAGCGGGGGACGACGAATACGTCGATTTTCTCTGCCGCTTTGACGGCGCTGCGGCGGGCGACTGGCGACTGAATATCTCGGCCGACTCCGACTATAACGTCTATATAAACGGCGTCCTCGCCGCCTTCGGGCAGTACGCTGACTACCCCGCGCGCAAGGTGTACGACAGCGTCCCGGTGACGCAGTACGTACGCGCCGGGTCAAACCGCATGGTGGTGCGCGTGTGGCACTACGGCGTCGACAGCCAGACGTATGTCCGCGGCGAGGCGGGACTGATTTTCTCGCTCGAGCGCGACGGGGAGGCGGTCTGCACCTCCTCCGCAGCGACGCTGTCGCGGCTGTCGCATGACTATGTCAGCGGGAGATGCCATAGCATAACGTCGCAGCTCGGGCTCACATTTTGCTATGATTCCACCCGGGACGACGGGTATTTGCTTGATTGTGACTCTGATTCCGCTCAGAATGACGGCCATTTGCACAATTGTGACACAGATTTCGCACCAAGCGCCGAGCAGGCGGAGCGCGCTCTTCCTGAGACACGGCGCCCGATTGAAAAGCTGCGCCTCGGCGACCGACTGCCTTACCGCATTGTGCGCCTCGGCGCTTACCGTGTGTGCGATAGGGACGCCCGCGCTTCTCTTGATACACCTGATTCTAATGGTGCAGACAGCTCCAAAGCCCCGAACGACCGTCGTACAGCCGCCGAGCGTATGCGCGACGCAAGGCTTCTGCCCGGAAGCGTTGAAATTGCGGGCGGCCGGATGCTGCGTCCGGACGGCGCTGACGGCATTTACGTTGTGGTCGACGTCGGCGTCGAGACTGCGGGCTTTCTCACGCTTGATCTCACCGTGCCGACCGCCGCGCACATTGATATAGGCTATGGTGAGCATCTGCGCGGCGGCGTTTGCCCGGTTGTCATCGGCAAGCGGAACTTCTGTGCCGAATACATCGCCTCGCCCGGCCGCAACAGCTATATGAACGCCTATCGGCGCTTCGGCGGGCGGTATGTTCAGATTTTTGTCCCCGCCGCGTGGCTGACGCTCGAATATCTCGGCATTTCGCCGACGACGTACCCGGTTCGCGACCGCGGTACGCGTCCCGCCGACCCGCGCAGGCGGCGTATTTATGACGTTTGCGTCAACACGCTGCGCCAGTGCATGCACGAGCACTACGAGGACTGCCCCTGGCGCGAGCAGGCGCTCTACACAATGGACTCGCGCAACCAGATGCTTTGCGGCTACTACGCTTTCGGCGAGTACGCCTTTCCGCGTGCGTCGCTCGAGCTTATCTCGCAGGGCGTGCGCCCGGACGGACTGCTCAGCCTGTGCTATCCTGCCGGACTTGACTATCCGATCCCGGCGTTTTCGCTCGTTTATTTTATCCAGATGCGCGAGTACGCCGAATATTCCGGCGACCTGACGCTCGCGCGACAGCTTTACCCCATGCTCTCGCGCCTGATGCGCACTTTTACAGACCGCGTCACAGAAGAGGGACTTGTCCCGAATTTCGGCGGGCTGTGGAACTTTTACGAGTGGTCGCGCGGTATGAGTGGCGCACGCGAGACGGAAAATCGCACCGAAGCCCCGCTCAACGCGCTGCTTGTGCTGGCGCTCGACTCGCTCGCAGCGATATGCGAGCGGCTGTCTGATGTTGCGGACGCCCTCCTCTGGCGCGAAATTGCCGCCGGAGTGCGGCGCGCGATAAAAACGCATTTTTACGACGAGGCCGCGGGACTGTTCCGCACGTCGCGCGAGAGCGGTGAGTTCAGCGTGCTTACAAACGCGCTGTGCCTGCTGTGCGGCGCGGCGGATGACGTCGATAAGAATCACATTCTGAAAATTGTCGCTGATAACGGCGGGGAAACTTTGCAAAATGTGATGTGTGGCGACCGAAAGGCTGCCAAAGTCACTCCCGCCACGCTGAGCATGAACTGCTTCCGCTTTGACGCGCTGCTGCGCGAGGATCGCTGCCGGTACGGCGTGCATATTCTCGCCGAGCTCGACCGCGTCTACGGCTACATGCTTGACATGGGAGCAACGTCATTCTGGGAGACCATAAACGGCGCCGCCGACTTTGGCGGGGCAGGGAGCCTGTGCCACGGCTGGTCCGCACTTCCCATATATTATTACAGCGTTCTCGACAGTTCGATGACGCTTGGAGGTAAGCTATGAAACTGAGTATATCCACGCTCGGGTGCCCCGGGCGTTCGCTTGAAGAGACAGCCGCCCTGCTCGGCTCGTGCGGCGTCGAGGGGATAGAAATACGCGGCATCGGCGGCGAGCTTGAGGCGACCAAAATGCCCTGCCTCGCGCCGGAGAATCTTGCGCACACGCACGAAGTTCTCGCCGAGCACCGTCTGACGCCGCTCTGCCTCGGA